>QIHJ01000171.1 GCA_003229065.1 Candidatus Dadabacteria bacterium | reverse complement strand
ATACTGATAGAGAGGTATATAAAATGAAGCTTTTAGTCGTAGGCTCAATGGCGCTGGATACGATCGAAACCCCCTTTGGCAAAGAAGAGGGTATTCTCGGAGGGTCGGCGTCCTTTTTTTCTCTGGCTGCGAATATGTTCACGGAAGTGGGAATAGTGGCTGTTGTAGGGAACGATTTCCCGGAACCGCATCTTGATCTGTTCCGCTCGAAAAATATCGAGCTTGAAGGAGTAACCAAAGAGCAAGGGGAGACGTTTAAGTGGGAAGGCCGTTACGGCTACGATTTGGGTGATCCGGAAACGCTCGGCACGTACCTTAACGTTTTTGAAAACTTCGATCCGGTAATCCCGGAGAGTTACCGCGATACAGACTATGTGTTCCTGGCCAATAT
Organism: Candidatus Dadabacteria bacterium; assembly: GCA_003229065.1. Classification (GTDB taxonomy): domain Bacteria; phylum Desulfobacterota_D; class UBA1144; order Nemesobacterales; family UBA2774; genus UBA2774. Next base: position 1,748 of record QIHJ01000171.1, on the reverse strand, counting down.
TGACCCTGAGCTTCAGCTGAGCGTCCTGAAACAGGTACGTGAGCCAAAGCTCGTGGCGTGCGATACGATGAACTACTGGATAGACAATAAGCCCGAAGAGCTCAAAGAAGTTCTAAAGCACGTGGACGTGCTGCTCATTAACGATTCAGAGACAAGGGCGCTCGCACAGGAGCCCAGGATTACCAAGGCCGCGAGGGCAGTGCTCGACATGGGACCCAAGGTGCTGATTGTGAAAAGGGGTGAGTACGGTGCGCTTATGTTCTCTCAGGAGGGGATATTCTGGGCGCCAAGCTACCCGCTTGAGGAAGTAATAGACCCCACCGGAGCGGGTGATACTTTTGCAGGGGGTTTTATGGGATACATCGCCGGGCACGGTATCACTGAGCCCGCCGGGTTTAAAACCGCAGTAGTATACGGTAGTGTTATTGCATCGTTTACCGTCGAAAACTTCAGCGTAAGGAGACTCTCGGCACTCAAAGACGAAGAGATCGAGACCCGCTTTTCGGCGTTTCTACAGCTTTCAAGGCTTGACTGAATATGAAACGTATCCTTCTATTGACATTCATAGTAACTACGCTCCTTACATCCTGCTTCGGAGGCGGCAAAAACTCGAATCCCGATGTGAATAAAGAGGAGCTCTACAAGGACCAGAAGGGGCTTGCCGTGGTGTCACTGCGCCGCGGTAATTTCCAGCAGGCAGTGAAGGAGCTTGACGAGGCCCAAGCACTCTTTAATAAAGAAGACCCCGAAATTTATCTCATAAGAGGGGCGATATATTTCGGGCTCAAAGATTATCCAGTAGCCGAATCTAACTATAAGAGGGCCCTTGAGATTAAGCCCGGGTATGCGCAGGCGATCTTTAACCTCTGCGGGCTCTATTTGAAAGAAAATAAGTTTGACGCCGCAATAACCGAGTGCAGCAAGGTGGTATCCGACCCGTTGTTTAATGCCAGGGAGAGCGCGTACACGACAATAGGGCTTGCCTACTTCAATAAAGGGGACATCGCAAGCGCGCGTGATAACTATGAAAAAGCGCTTCAGATAAATCCCGCATTCGTATACGCGCATAACGAGCTCGGCAGGCTCTATATGGCTACAGGCAGGGAAGGGGAGGCGATCAATGAGTTCAAGCTCGCGATCTCGGGCTTGAGCACGTACGAAGAGGCATACTACAACCTCGGCCTTGCATATCTCAAAATAGACGACAGAGAAAACGCCTGTCAGTCGTTTGCCGAAGTAGTTAGACTTTCTCCGAATTCTGAATTCGGAATCAATTCAAACCGGTATTTGTCGACCGTTTGTAATTGAGAGTTCTCTTAACAATGCGTAGCGTCTTATTATATTCTCTTAGAGCTGAAGTGCCGTATTAACCCTTTTTGATTTTCCCGGCAAGTGTTGAAGTAGAGATTCCCTTTATGAGCGGTATTATCTTCACCCGGCCGCCTGTGCTCTTAACGAAAGCGCCCCCGACTACGTCCCCGGCTTTATAATCTCCGCCTTTTACTAAAACATCAGGCTTGAGCATCTTAATCAGATTAAGAGGTGTTTCTTCGCCGAATACAGCAAGATAAGAGACACAGTCAAGTGCTGAGAGTAGTTTCACGCGATCGGTTTCTGGGACGAACGGGCGTCCGGTCCCCTTAAGTTTTTTCACCGAGCTGTCAGTGTTAATCGCCACTACCAGCACGACTCCCAGGCGCGCGGCCGCGGTCAGGAGCTTCAAGTGCCCCATGTGAAATAGATCGAAG
>QIHJ01000183.1 GCA_003229065.1 Candidatus Dadabacteria bacterium | reverse complement strand
GGCCCTGATGCCAGCCCACAACCGTGCCTTCGACGAGGCTTTCGGTGACGCGCGCAATGAGCTTGTCGTCGTCCTCAACATACTCATAAGGTATGTCGTTGTCCTTAAGAAAGGTAAGCGCGTCCTCGTCTGAGTGCTCCTGCCCCCAGTACGCATGCTCCATAACAAAGTTTCTGGGTTTGCCCAGGAGCGCGTGGTAGCCGTAGAGCGCGGCGCCTACTGCCGCTCCGCCGTCCCCTGCCGCGGGGTGAATGTATATCTCATCAAAAGGGGTCTCTTTAAGTATCCTTCTGTTGGCGACACTGTTCAGAGCGCACCCTCCGGCCATACAGAGCTTGGTGAGCCCGGTTTCTCTGTGCGCGTAATTGGCCATCTTGACCATTATTTCCTCTGTTACCACCTGTATGCTGGCTGCCAAGTCGGCGTAATATTGGTTTTGCCGCGCAAGCTCATCGAAGTTGGACGGCTTCTCACCAAAATATGAAGGAAAACCGCTCTGAGCGGTAAAAAAATGCAGTCCAGGCTCTCTGGGGTCGCCGAATATTTTTTCAAACTTCTTATTAAAAGTCTTTTCAGAAGAGTAATGAAAGGAGAAAAGGTCCATATCTAGCTCGAACCCTCCTTCATCGTCTACTCTTACGGTCTCGTACACTTTGTCTACGTACTTGGGGACTCCGAAGGGGGCCATGCCCATGACTTTGTACTCGCCCTCATTTACCTCAAAACCCAGAAACGCCGTAAAAGCGCTGTAGAGAAGCCCGAGCGAATGAGGGAATTTTATCTCCTTAATGAGCTTGAGCTCTGTGCCCCGGCCCACCCCGAGCGCCGCTGTGGTCCATTCACCAACGCCGTCTACTGTGAGTATGGCCGATTCCTCAAATGGCGAGCAGTAAAAGCTGCTTGCTGCATGAGAAAGATGATGCTCGCTGAAGAGAATCTTTTCAGCCGGCACTCCGAGTTTATTCATTAGAAGGTGTTTAACCCAGAGCTTATCCCCGAGCCACGTGATCATTGCCTCCCGGAATAGCTTCATGGAGCGCGGGAAGCTCTGCATTGTGCACAGAAGAAGCCTCTCGAACTTGACGAAGGGTTTTTCAAAGAAAAGTACATAGTCAACGTCCTGAGCCTCGATCCCTTCGGTCTCAAGACAGAACTCGATCGCCTTTTCAGGGAATTCGTAATCGTGCTTTATGCGCGTGAACCGCTCTTCTTCGGCGGCTGCGATGAGAACACCGTCTTTTATTAGAGCTGCCGCGGCGTCGTGAAAGTAACAAGATATACCAAGTATGTACATTAAATAATGCTCCTAATCTTTAATCATAATGAGTCCGCTGTGAGGTGATACGGCGTATAACTCAGAACTGTCTGGCTGCCTTCTCCAAAGGGTCTCCATCCTTTTCTTCCCTCTGAAGCCATCTTTTTTCAGTCTTGGCTTTAATACTGAGCGGGTCTGTGAATAGCTTTACCATCAGGGCAAAGGGGGTCAGTAAAACACAGTAAAATATGGTGAGTATAACCCTTGCGTTAAAGTCCCCGATTATTCTTGCGACTCTCTTCCACCACTCCCAGAGTCTTCTGGGGGCGCTCTGGGGTTCTGCTTCTATATCTCCCTTGAGGATTTTCTTCTCACTCATAATTTAATATCCCTTCTATTGTAATAATGAATTTAACTCCGGTTGAGAAAACGATTAAAATTTACCAGGAATAACAGTATCTGAATAGTGCTAACCTTAATATTCCTACTACACTATTTGACGCTTTGCCTTATCGCGCAAAATAAGCCTTATCTTTATTTTTCTCAGGCTTCTATGATTTTATTGTATTATTTCTGAGCCACGACTCGAGTTTTTTATATTCAAATTCGTTCTTTTCCAGATTTGTCGTAATAAACTTAAATATGATTCCCGGCTTTGCTGTAATACGGTATCCGTTTAGCCTCAAGAATGTATCGGTGACTGAAAATCCGATCCGTTTATTGCCGTCTATGAAGGGATGGTTTTTAGTTAAGCCCTCCCAAAGGGCCGCTGCTTCCTGAATAATGTCGGCATAGTAACCGGACTGAGCCCTGTAGAGAGCCGCTTCAAGCGCTCCTGCATCCCGCAGGCCGTGAGTGCCGCCAAAGCGTTCAATAAGAACCCGGCACATCAGGAGAACTTCAATCGGGGTCAGATAAATTCTCATTTAG
>QIHJ01000098.1 GCA_003229065.1 Candidatus Dadabacteria bacterium | reverse complement strand
ATAAGGAGCTAAATCAACCCGTGGGCCCCAATGTAATACTAATTACCATAGATACTTTGAGAGCAGACCATATTGGAGCATACGGATACGAAAGGAATACTTCACCGAATATAGATAAACTCGCTCAAAAAGGAGTCCTTTATGAATATGCTTACGCACAAGCCCCATGGACAATGCCTTCGATGTCCTCGATGCATACTTCATATTATCCCACGCAAATAAAGATAAGCGGCATAAGATCTAAAATGCATGACAATTTGATAACTCTGGCTGAATACCTGAGGAACAATTTTTACAAAACTTCAGCCGTAATATCCAATATAGTGGTGAGCGATATATTTGGGTTTGACCAGGGTTTTGACACGTTTGACCAAACACCTCTTAGGGCTCGGGACGAGCTTACTTCACATCTGGTTACTGATAATGCTATAGAATATATTGCCGATAACCGGGATGACAAATTCTTTTTGTGGCTTCACTACATGGACCCGCACTCAAATTACATACACCACCCTGAGATAGGCTATGCTCAAGATTATCGCGGCCTTCTCGGGAAAAGCCTCCATTTTGCAGACTTAAATAAATTTAGACGCTCGCTCGATATAGAAGACCTGGAATACATAAAAGATTTATACGATGAAGAAATCGCGTATACGGATATGCATATAGGCCGGGTTTTAGATTCTCTCGGTAAGTATGGGATCAAAGAAAACACGGTTATTATAATAACGGCCGACCACGGGGAAGAATTCTTGGAAAGAACCCGGTTCGGCCATAACAAGACAGTATATCAGGAGCTGATTCACGTTCCGCTAATAATTTATGTGCCATCAGATGACCCAACTCAATCCAAAAGGACAAAATCAAGCGTTGAGTTAAGGAGTATAGCAAGGACTATTATTGATTTATGCAGTTTAAGAAATAACCATTTCGGCGGAGAGAACCTTCTTATAATTGCTGAGGAAGAAAATAATGACACTTACGCCTTTAGTCAGAAGCCGCTGGGTATAAAAAGATACCCCAAGCTTGAAGCTATAAGCTCAGGAAAGTGGAAGTTAATAAAGGATGTGCAAGATGACACATATGAATTATACGATCTGGAGAACGACCCCGGAGAGGAAATGAATTTATTCGATACTGAAGGGGTGGATAAAACCGTTATTAAGGAGTTAATATCCAAGGCTTCGGCAATCGAGAAGGAGAGTGTTGTTGAGACTGTGGAAGTGGATTTTAAAGAGGAAGACATAGAGAAATTAAAGGCTCTCGGATATATTCAATAAACATTCAGGACTCTTGAAATTAGACCTAATGTTTTAGTATGCTGAATTAAACAGCAGTAAAACCAAAACAATGTGGTACATAAATCTCGCCATAAGCAGTTTCTTTAATTTACTGATAGCACCGTTTAGGAACCTGGACCCGCTATGGTCTCTGACATTTATGTCTCTACTCGTGGGGATATTGATGCTCGTGATATTCCGCTACACGTCAAACCAGGGGGCTATACGGGAAACTAAGAATAAAATCAGAGCTTATATTTTCGAGCTCAGGCTATTTAAGGACGAGCTTCCGATCGTGCTTTCCGCTCAGAAAAAAATATTCACATATAACATGAAATACATGTCATATGCCCTTAAACCCATGTTGTTCATGATGGCACCACTGGTCTTAGTATTGATACAGCTGGAGGGATGGTACGGTTTTAAAGCGCTAATACCCCAAGAGACGGCAGTAGTATCACTTAAGCTTTCCGAGGGCGGTGCGGAGGTAATGAACAAAGTTACTATGAGGGCAGCGCCGGGGCTTGAGATCGACTCTCCCGCACTTAGAATACCAAGCGAGAAGGAAGTTAACTGGAGGATACGGGCAAAGGAATTCGGCAGCCACAATCTAACCTTCAATGTAGGTGATTACTCGTTTAATAAGGAGGTTGTGGTATCGGACAAGGGGCTTAGACGCGTGACACCCGCTTCATTTAGATCCGAGTTCTGGAATTTTGTTCTTAATCCGGGGGAGAAAGCCATACCAGATAACCCCTATGTGGAGGAAATAATTGTTAGCTACCCTATAAATTCAATTAAAGTTTATAAATGGGGTCTCCACTGGCTTGTGGTGATATTCGCGCTTTCTATCGTATTCGGATTCGCTCTGAAGGGACTATTTAAGGTAGAGATCTAAGAGGTTAA
>QIHJ01000013.1 GCA_003229065.1 Candidatus Dadabacteria bacterium | reverse complement strand
AGTGACGTCGTCTTTTTCTATCTTATAAAGTCCGTAGTCCCCCTCGGGCGATACGGCTACTGCCAGGTTTGCAGGCAGAGTCCAGGGCGTGGTTGTCCAGATCATCAGGTGGGGTTTTTCACCGGCAGGCAAACCGAGGCTCTCTGGGAGAGAGTCGGGGTTTTCTACCTCAAACAGTACATATACGCTCCTGTCTTTTCTGTCGTAGTACTCAAGCTCCGCATCGGCCAAAGCGGTGCGGTTTTCGATCGACCAGTGAACGGGTTTCAAGTCTCTGTAAACGAGACCTCTGTTGAGAAGCTTAGAGAAAACCTCCAGTACCCCAGCTTCATAATCGGGTGTCATCGTCAAGTAGGGATGGTCGTAATTGCCAATTGTGCCCAGCTTCTGCATCTGTTTTGACTGGAGCTTTACAAATTTTTCGGCATATGCCTGGCACTTGTATCTGATCTTTAATTTGGAAAGCTCTTTCGCTTCATCTCCTAACTCTTTCAGCACCTTGTGCTCAATAGGCAGACCGTGACAGTCCCAGCCCGGCACAAATTCCACATCGTATCCGAGCATTGTTTTGGAGCGCACCACTATGTCTTTTAGTACTTTATTCAGCAGATGACCCAGGTGTATGGGGCCGTTCGCGTAGGGCGGGCCGTCGTGGAATATGAATTTTTTCTTCCCACGGGCGTTCTCTCTGAGCCTCTCATATAGGTCGATACTGATCCATCTCTTCTGGTACTCAGGCTCCTTCTGGCTTAGGTTTGCCTTCATGGGGAAACTGGTCTTGGGAAGATTGAGAGTGTCTTTGTAGTTAATTTTCTTGGCCTCTGACATCGGGTGCTTTGTCTCCTAGATCGCCGTAACGGACTCATGAATTTGGAATTGAATTATACCTATAGAAGAGAGTTTATATGGCTTGGTTTCAATTGACAGAAGATATTAGCAAAAATACGTGGAAAAGCAAATACAGCTCACCCTAATATCCTAAGGTAGACGGGCTCTGTAATAAGATAGTAAATCAGGACTGGCGGGAACGAGGAATCATGTTCGGGCGCCGTCCGGCGGTTCGCCTCTACTCAGCTTCTTGAGGCTTAATTATATACCAGCCGAGGAAAGCTAGGCCTATTACGATTAATGTCCACATATTCTATACCCTCCTATATCAGGGGTGCATAACGCACTACCCGCATCTCAATACTAATAGGTTTTATGTATGTGTGTCAAGTAAAAGAATCGGGATTCAAGATGCCACCCTTCGAGAGCCTTTCCCCCTTCGCGAAGGCTTCGGGGGACAAGCAGGGTGAACGGGTTACTTTGTTGTCGAGGTTGTAGGGGATTGCCGCGCTCACTTAGTTCGCTCGCAATGACGGTAAAAGTTTACTAAGAGTAATACAGAGACTTAGTCGCCGACTACTTCTTTTAGTTCACGGAGTAGGCCTCTTGTGAACATTACCCAGTCCGCCCAGGCGTCCATGTATTCCACATCGTTATCGACCGGTTTAAGCAGCTTGAAGCCAAAGGACGTTTCCTGGACGAAAAAATCTTCTTTGCCGTTTAACTTTTGTTTGAGAATATCGACGTATCTGTTTAGGAGCTGGAGCTTCTCTTCGTCCCCTTCCCTGTATTCAGCGACGAAGTGCCCGCTCGTCTGGGCGGTCGGCATCTGCATAATGGCGCTTTCTTTAAAGTAAATACCTTTATTGATGTACTCTGCTTTCATTGATATCAGAAGTTCCATATTATCCTCAATCGATGAGTATATAAATCTATTTTATTTAGATTATCATAATATTGTCAAGATTGGGTTGTAAGTGAATATCTTGTTTTACGTGAGACGGAAATTAGGCTCAGAGAAACCCGGAGGTGTGAATGCAAAGATTAAAAGACAGATGCGCTGTAATAACCGGGGGAACGGGGGGGCTCGGCGTTAGTGTATTGGAAGAGTTTTTGTCGGAAGGGGCAAAGGTGCTCTCGACCTATATAGAGGAGAGGCAGCTAAAGTACAGCGCCGAGGTAAAGGATAAATACGGGGCCGCCCTGTCGTTTGTAAGAGCTGATGTTACAAAACCAAAACAAACTGACAGGCTCATTAATAAGGCTGTTAAGAAGTTCGGGCGCGTTGACATACTTGTGAATATTGTAGGCGGGTTTTCTATGGCAGGGGTTAGGGAAACGGACGATGCCACCTGGGACAGGAT
>QIHJ01000149.1 GCA_003229065.1 Candidatus Dadabacteria bacterium | reverse complement strand
GGCACCCCCTGGAGCAGGAAGAATAGCGTTTCCACCCCTATTACCTCAAAGCGGTTACGTGCTTCTTCAATACACCTCTCCGCGGCAAGAAATGATTCCTGTCCCTGCTTATAGTTACTCATAGCTTTAAAATCACTATTTGAGCTGAACGATACAGTAAGTGCGAGTACAGACATAACCAGCAGCATAATGAGAGCGAGAATTATAGCGATCCCGTCTTCGTTCCTATAAATACCGGATTTATTCACTTCCATATCTATTCCTAATTTATTCCTTGTCATGATCTTAATAATTGAATTAACCAAACTCCTCCCTCGCATGGTTCCTCATATATACGGTCGTAGATAAAGTTCTGTATATATAGCCCTCTTCAGGCTCGTTAGTTACGCCGGAAGGCGCAACCACTGTCCTCTCAGTTGCGTCGCCAAGAGCCGGGATCACAGCCTTGTACTGACCTCCGCCTTGCTTAATAGGCTTTATCCTCGAGCGGACAACAATGTAAATCTCAACCGAGCGTATATCCTGCTCCCTTCCCGTGAGCGAACTGTTAGTGAAATCAGGAAATTTATTATCATTTGCATCAAGCGGCACACCTACCTTTGTAACCGCACCGTTTCCGTCCTGAAGGTTAAATACAAACTGCATATCGACTATTCCAGCAGAGTTAACCCCCCCGGCGATAGGTACAAAAGCATCGCCGTCCTGAGCAATCTCAAGCTCTCTGGTATTGGAATTAATCCTGAAGCTCTTGGTATTAACTACGGTTATTTCCGCAGGCTGACTCGCAAACGTCGGTAAAAATCCGTAAATCCCGCTTCCTACTGTAACACCGTTTATAAATGTTGAGAGACCGCTGAAAGTAGTTACGGGAAAGTTGTGAGCCTTGACTTTGGAGAGATCGGCCACGGTTGCTAGTTTGGTTACTCCATCCACAGAGGCTTCGAGGATGACAGAGCACTCCGTACATTTCTCAGGTTCCAATCCGCAGTTCACCGCTGTATCGGGATTACAGAGATTAACCCTTGAGCGAAACCCAAGCAGCACAACTGCGCTTGATGCAGTCTCCCCTATTAATTTGCCTTCTTTGAACCATTCGGGCGGAAGCAGCAATTTGAGCTCGGGGCTCGATTGTGTTACCCGAACAAGACCGGCAACAGAGGGCAGCTCGCTGCCATTCTGTCCCCTGGTTATGTCCCATGTGAACAGAGTTATACAGTCAGGGGGCGAGTCCTTTCCAGTCTCATCCGTATCACTCGTACAATTTTCATCACTCCCTCCGTTAAAAAACCCAAGCGCAAAGGTTTTTCCCTGCCTCGAAGCTGAGTTTCTTATTTCGGTTGCAAGAAAATCAAGTGTCGATCTGGCCGTCTGGTCTATGTCTGAAGCCTCTTTAGTCAGATTGAACTGTCTTTGCTGCTGCTGAAACGCAAGCGTCATTCCCGTGATCATAAAAGCAAATATTGCCACTGATATCGATAGCTCTATAAGGGTAAAACCTTTAGTATTCTTATGCATATTTATTCTCTTAAGTCTATGGAATATGGGGTATTTCGACGGTACCCCACCCGCCGCCGCTTATAATCTCCGTCCAGTCTTCACGGTGTGAAGTAACCGAAAACTGCTGAGTTGCAATTGAATCTTTTATACTCACACTGTCAAAAGCCGTTTCCTCAAACTGCACCGGCGTTTTCACCGCATAAGTTATGTCAAGCGTCGTTATCTGAGGGGAGACTGTATTATCAATTGTCGTTTCTACCTGCTTAACTACGTAAAAAATATTGCCACCACCGGCATCACAAGGTTCCCCTTCCCCTCCTTCGAACTCAACTGCAGAGGGATCAAAATCATGCGGGCTTATAATAGCGCATGACGTCTCGGTAGAACCGTCCGCAGGTGCAGCAAATGTTATAGATTCAAGGGGATTGCAGGGACATAATATACAAACGTGGTCAAGGTTACTGGACTTGCAGTACTGCAGGTGTGGCTCATTTTCATCGCCCGGGTTAAGTCTGCCCGCCTGAGCTTCTATATAAGCGATCGAGTTTAGCAGGTGTACTCGTTTTGCCTCGGCCATGTCCCTGTCCGAGATGAATTGGATCATATTGGTTGCAATAGTTCCAAGCTCTGCGTCCTGCTTCTGCTTGAGCGAAAGAAACTGCATCTGAGCCATAGCCAGAAACCCGATAGTCATAATCGAAAGCGCAATCAATATCTCTG
>QIHJ01000195.1 GCA_003229065.1 Candidatus Dadabacteria bacterium | reverse complement strand
GTGGAATACGATAGGGGCCATAATATAAATCACTATTGCAGGAGTAAAGTGAGAGAGTCTCCTGAATACGCCCCTTTTGACGAGTAAATCGTCCCAATGAGTGCCGGTTCTAGAAGCAAAATGTACGACCGATCTCAAAATTATTTTCTTCGCGATAAAATTTGCAATATAGGCAAGTACAATAAGTCCGATCAGAGAAAGAAAATCGAATAGTACAGGGTACTGTGTGTTATAAGTACCAAGCTCGCCAAGAATGTTCGTTATTTGTTCCATTTAAATCCTGTTATCGAGGTTTACACATACCGGGAGCTATATCTCGGACGGTATTTATTGTGAGTATTATATGACCTCAGTATTATTTTTGATTAAAACTCCGTGAATCCGGGCTTCCCTCCCGTCTTCAAACCTGACTATATAGGCCTTCCCTACCATCTTTTCGACGCTGCCGGTAATCTCACCCCTAAGCCCGGGCTCGAAAACCTCTTCACCAAGGGTTATCCTTATTGCGACCTTAATCCTAGTCCCCGGAATATACATACGGTCTCCTCTATATTCATGATGCTGTATTGTAAAGTATCGGAGTAAAGATTATTAATTTTGGTAGATGCGAAACTCTCATGTGCTCTTAATAATGAGTTAGGTTATAGACCGGATACGCACAACATCTCGATATAGAACCCCTCCGAGAACTCAGATTTTGACTACGGGAGTGGAGATTTTCTCCTGCACCCTTTCGCACTCGCCGTAGAGGTCCTTAGCTACCTGAAGCATCTCTGCCGCAAGCTCTTCCTCTGGCTCCTGATCGACCATATCCTTAAGCACCGCGGATACGTCAGCCCATTTCTCATCAGCGTCCCCGGTCCTGACGAGAAGATTCTCAAACTCCCACATTGTCTGCTCCGTAGTAAAGGGGTCTACAAGCTTTGTGTAGAGCGGCACATGGGCGCTCGCTGCACAGGAATGATAAGCCTCCATTATAGAGGTACTATACTCTCCGTGCTTAAGTAGAGCCTCGGCCTGCTCAAGGCGCTTCCTGGCATCCTCAAACGTAGGCACTTTCTCCTCTATCGTAGCACCGGCGCACTCTCCCTTCATTCCCTTTTGGAGCTCGAACTTCTCTTCTTCATGGCCCCAGTCCTCATAAAAAGAAGGGTCTTCCTCAAAAGTTGGTATCTCGGTAAACCCACGTATCTCTTCTTTAATCCTATCTCTCCCGAGTCTCTCCATAACCGTATCGAAGTGCTCGTCCCCCGCCCTTTCGTCCCGGTAAAGCTCAAGGAGTTTCTGCACTACTTTAGGAGCGTTTCTTGTCGGGACTTTTATTATAGATGTGGCAAGGCGTGTTTCGTCACCGTACAGGCCTCCGCCCACAAATACCTGCTCTGAAGGCACATTCCTTCCGCCTTTAGCAAGCGATGCCCCCTGGAAACCTATACTCGCCACTGTGTGCTGAGCGCAAGCGTTGGGGCAGCCCGAAATCTTAATACTGAGCCCTTTCGAGAGCCCTTTAAACTCTCCAAGCCCATTTTTCATATCTTCGCTCAGGTGAGTTGCAAGCCCCTTTGCGGAGGTAATCCCGAGCCTGCACGTATCGGCGCCCGGGCACGCTGTTATGTCGTCGAAAGTCTCTGGTCCGGGAGTTGTCAGACCTATTTCTTTAAGAGCCGAATACAGGGAAGCAAGTGAGCTTCCCCTGACCCATCGCAGTATCAGATTCTGACTAATGCTGATTCTTATATCCCCGCCTGAATACGTGTCTGATATATCAGCGAGCGCTCTGGCCACATCCGAGTCCACATCCCCGTTATGTACCTTTAAATTGACCATAAAGAGATCCTCGAGCTCGTGAGGGAGCACGCAGGACTCTTTCCATGCTTGATATTCAGGGTCGGACTCTAAACCCGCCGGAGCTTCCGGAAAATTTTCGCTCAAAACTGGGGGTATTTCATTGGCGGCGATGTCTTTAAGATAGTCATTCCAGGAAGGGTCGACTTTAAGAGCCGCCCTCTCCTCCTCTACTAGTCTCCGGAACTCATCGAACCCGAGCTTTCTGAGAAGAAACTTCATACGAGCTTTCATCCTGACCTTACGCTCTCCGAAGCGGTCGAATATACGCACCACCGAAGCTGAGAACGGGATCATCTCCTCAACCGGCATAAATTCGGTCCAGAGAGCCCCGAGCGAAGGAGAAGCCCCGAGGCCTCCTCCTACATGTACCTGAAAACCCCGCCTTAGCTCTCCGTC
>QIHJ01000333.1 GCA_003229065.1 Candidatus Dadabacteria bacterium | reverse complement strand
TAGCGCCCATAGCGATGGAGGAGCAGCTGCGCTTCGCAATCAGGGAAGGCGGAAGAACCGTTGGTGCTGGTGTTGTTACTAAAATTACGGAATGATAGTAGGTATTTAGATTTACGTGTAATGAAGCCGGATTGGGCTAAGTGTTCGAAATTGTTTTCTTTTCGGGGTCATACAAGGCTTTTTGGAGTTTGCGGATAAAATAGTAGTAATATAAAAGGAATTAATATATGAGTCGTGCTGCAAAGATAAGAATAAAATTAAAATCGTTTGATCACAGGTTGCTTGACCGCTCCTCTGTTGAGATTGTAGAGACTGCAAAGAGAACGGGCGCGAGAGTAGCGGGCCCGGTTCCGCTGCCTACGCACATTAGCCGTTATTGTGTTCTCCGCTCTCCGCATGTCGATAAGAATTCGAGGGAGCATTTTGAGGTAAGAACGCATAAGAGGCTTGTTGATATTCTAGAGCCTACTCAGCAGACAATCGATGCGCTTATGAAGCTTGATTTAGCGGCGGGCGTTGAGGTCGAAATAAAACTAAATGGATAGTAATGATTATGATTGAAGGGTTGATTGGTAAAAAATTAGGTATGACTGAAATTTTTCTGGACGACGGCACCGTTGTGATAACTACGGTCATCGAGGCGGGTCCGTGTTATGTGCTTCAGAAAAAAACCATGGAGAAAGACGGTTACGAGGCTCTTCAGTTGGGGTTTCAGGAGCTCAAGCCGGGAAGGGCGGATAAGCCCACCCTGGGACATTTTAAGCGCTCGGGCGTTGTGCCCCAAAGACACGTAATGGAGTTTCAAGCCGTGGCACAGGATTATAACGAGGGCGATCGGGTAACGGCTGATATCTTCAGCTAAGGTGACGTAGTCGATGTCGCCGGAACATCCAAGGGTAAAGGGTTTTCCGGTACCATGAAGCGTCACAGGTTCAGCGGTCAGCCGGCATCCCACGGGGGAATGGCTCACAGGAGACCGGGCGGTATAGGGCAGGCTTCTTATCCGGGTAAGGTGTGGAAAGGGATGAAGATGCCAGGTCAATTGGGAAATGAGAGAGTGACGGTTCAGGGGCTTAGGGTGGTAAAAGTGGATGCGGAAAAGAACCTCTTGCTGATAAAGGGCTCGGTACCCGGACCCAACGGGGGAATACTGGTTATAAAGAATACAACAAAAGGAAGTGGTGATCGTGCCGCAGCTTGATTTATACGACATGAAAAAAAGCAAGGTGGGAAGTGTTGAGCTTCTCGCTGAGATATTCGAGGCTCCGGTAAAAAAGCACCTCCTGCACTCGGTTGTAAACTGGCAGCTTGCTAAAAAACGTGCAGGCACAGCTTCTACAAAGACCAGGGGCGAGGTGAGCGGCGGAGGCGCAAAACCGTGGAAGCAAAAGCACATGGGGCGCGCGCGCGCCGGGAGCACAAGATCCCCTATTTGGAGAAAGGGCGGCATAGTGTTCGGACCCAAGCCCAAAGACTGGTCTTATGCTATCAATAAAAAGACAAAGCGAATCGCACTCATTAGCGCCCTGTCACTGAAATACAGCGAAGGCTTTTTGGTGGCGCTTAACGAAATTACCCTTCCGGAAATTAAAACTAAAAACGTAGCGGAATTAGTTGAAACATTCGAACTTAAATCGGCACTGATCATAGTGGCATCGGACAACGATAACTTGATGAAATCGGCCAGAAATATTAAAAATATTAAAGTCCTTAAGGTGGACGGTATAAACGTATACGACATACTGAAGTTCGATACTCTGATTATGACTGAGGAGTCTCTCACCCGCGCGCAGGAGGCGTTATCACATTGAAAGACCCAAGACAAGTAATAAAGCGCCCCCTGGTTACTGAAAAGTCCTCTGATGCAAGAGAGGCCAACTGGTATGTATTTTCAGTTGACAAGCGCTCTAATAAAATCGAGATCAAAGCCGCAATTGAAAAAGTATTCAATGTTAAAGTAGACAAGGTCAGAACTCTTGTTACGACAGGTAAGGTCGTAAAGAGGTTCGGAAAGCCTTCGGGAAAAAAGTCTTCTATAAAAAAAGCGTATATAAAATTGAGGGAAGGGGCTATAGAGTTCTTTGAGGGAGTTTGATTATGGGTGTTAGAAAATTCAAACCTACAAGTCCGGGCAGAAGATTCATGTCGGGGTCTGATTTTGCGGATGTAACTACTGATAAGCCGCATAAACCTCTTATTGCGCCCGTTCAACAGAAGGCCGGCCGTAACTTTCAAGGGAGAATTAC
>QIHJ01000031.1 GCA_003229065.1 Candidatus Dadabacteria bacterium | reverse complement strand
GAGCAGAGGCGCCTGCTCGCCGAAGAGCACATCAGCCCTGAAACCGATCAAATCCAATACGCCTCCTTCCATTGTCGGAGTCTTGGACAACGAGACTGTAAAGGCGTTTATTGAAAACTCCTTGTTGTCAGGATAAAGGGACCTTAACTGAAGGTCACTGGTCGAACCTTTATCGAAGACGTACTGATATGTGGTATCAACATAAAACCCCAGGTCTATGGAATCGAAGAACGTCAAAATACCATCGTACTTAAGGTCTTTATCTTCCTGCTCGGACATAAACTTCTGAACCTCAACCTGTGTAGCCGCTTTTTCGGCCTCCATCTGCTCCAGCTTCTGCATTAGCAGTTCATTTTGCTTCCGGTTCTGCTCAATCATCTCTTTGAGCTCCTGCACTTCCTGATCACTCGCAGCATAGGAAGTCAAGCTGAGCGGTACTACCGTCAAGAACGCCGCTAACACTATCATTAATCTTCTCATTTCTGACTTATCCTCCCTTAATTTATTTTGTGTTGCCTTCTTGTTCGCATTCTAATTACCGCCCCCTTCAAAAGGGAGCGGGCGTTTTAATCTAAATTTCAATACCTCAGCTCATCTGCTTACTTTCCTCAAGCACGGAAGATTCATTCCTGAGCATCCATGTTCGTGCTCGGGTAACTCATCGTGGAGCCTCCGGCCTCGGCCACTTGCTGAAAATCCGGATACGCCATCATACCGTGCTCACCTATATCGAGGCCCACAAGCTCTTCTTCCTCAGAAACTCTGAGACCCATGGTGTATTTGAGAGCTAGGAAAAGAATGAGCGCGCATACTACTGTGAACACACCGTAGGCCAGAACACCTTTAAGCTGGGTGAGGAAGCTGAATTCGGCCGCGAATATGCCGACCGCCAATGTCCCCCATATACCGCAAGTGAGGTGAACCGAAATAGCGCCGACCGGGTCATCGATCTTGGCTACCTTGTCGAAGAACACGACCGAGCCTACTACGATAAGCCCTGCTATGAAGCCTATAACAACAGCGCTCATGGGGGTCATTACGTCTGCGCCCGCCGTAATTCCGACTAGTCCGGCAAGGGAGCCGTTTAAGATCATAGAGAGGTCAGGCTTCTTAAACAGTATCCAGGAAAGCACCATAGCTCCTATCACGCCCGCTGCCGCAGCTAATGAGGTCGTTACAAAAACGAGCGATATTAGCTCGGGGTCTGCCGAAAGGACAGAGCCGCCGTTAAATCCGTACCATCCGAACCACAGCATAAACACACCTATTGCCGCAAGCGGAAGACTGTGTCCCGGAATCGGCCTTAAGCCCGATTTTGTATATTTGCCCAGGCGCGGTCCGAGTATTATTGCCCCTATCAGAGCTCCCCAGCCGCCTACACTGTGTACTAGCGTCGAGCCCGCAAAATCATAAAAGCCCATCTGATCGAGCCAGCCGCCGCCCCATTTCCAGGAGCCCGCGATCGTATATACAATCGCAACGAATATGGTTGAGAAAACGAGGAAACTGCTTAACTTAATCCTCTCAGCCACAGCCCCCGAAACAATGGTAGCCGCTGTGGCGGCGAACATCGCCTGGAAAATAAAGTCCGTCCAATAAGTGTATCCGCCGTCCGCATATCCAATGAGTCCGGCTGCTCCCTCGGGTGCGGCAATACCGAAGCCCGCAAACCCAAAGAACTGGCCTATAGAGAAGTCTCCGGGATACATCAGATTGAAACCGACCAGAGCGTAAGTGAGGATACCTATAGAAATAATCGATACATTCTTAAATAAAATGTTCGTAGTGTTTTTAGCTCTCGTTAAACCTGATTCGACTGATGCGAATCCAAGATGCATGATAAATACCAGGAAAGTGGCAACCAGCATCCATATGTTATTGGCCGTAAATATGGCGTCAGCTACAGTAGGTCCCGCCGCTTCTTCCTGAGCATAAGATGTGTATCCGGCAAATACTAAGATCGTAAGCACTGAAAGCGTACTCAGTACTTGCGCCTTGTCTTTAAATCCCTCAAAAAACACTTTCATCTTAAAGTCCTCCTTTATGGTTGTTCTGGTACATTCATTATTAGTACAAAGATTGTGCAAGCGTCATGCCAGGTAGAAATAGGAAGAAGAGGACTTAACTGATTAGGCCCCTACCCCCTCATATCATTGGAAAATATATAGGCAATATTGGGGAATTGCCCGTAAGTATTATGATGACATTGGATGCTTAGATATTAAGCACGGAGTGTTGAAATTCGGGCAGGATGTGGATTGTATATATTTTAAACCCGTTCGTCCTGAGCCCAGTCGAAGGACGCAAATATCTTATAGTGGTATCACCCTTCGAGAGCCTCAGGGTGATCGGGTTTTATCTGTTCTGAAAAGTGTCAGAGATTACCACCCACACCTACTCTACATCTAATACCTTACCTTTGGTCTCAGGGAGGGTCATCACAACTATGGCTGCCGCAACGGCGAAGACGGACACGGTGGTGAGACCGACTGCGAAACCGTATTTGCCCACAAGGTAGCCGAT
>QIHJ01000218.1 GCA_003229065.1 Candidatus Dadabacteria bacterium | reverse complement strand
CGAGACTCATGGCCTTACCCCTAACTTTAAGCGGATAAATCTCGGCAATCAGTACCCAGAATACGGGTCTCGGCCCAAGTGACCACATACCAATATAAAGGAGTAAGCCCCCGATAGCCATCCATCTTACAAATCCCTCACTGCTCGGGTAAAGAAAAGCGATTCCCAGCACTCCCAGGCTTATTGTTACGCCGGCCAGCCCGAACACCATTAACGGGCGGCGCCCTACCCTGTCTATCAGAGGAATCGCGACCGCGGACATTATAGTATTTACAACCCCTACGCCTACGGTTGCCAGTATAGCAATGGATGCCGATTCGAAGCCCGCAAATTCCACTATAGTAGGCGAATAGCCGTATAAAATAATACTGAACCCCGCGAGAGCGCGCACAAATGCAAGGCCTATCCCTAAAATGAGTGCAGGCCTTATAGAAGGACTCAGCAGGTCGCTCCACCCGCCGCCGTGCGTATCTGCGCCGGAGGCTAAGGAGCTAAGCTCCTCATCTACGTCCTTCCTTCCTCTGAGCCGCGTCAGCGCTTCCCTGGCCCGCTCCTTGAGTGAATGGCCCATAAGCCACCTTGGAGTCTCCGTTAACCATAGCATTCCTATGATGAGTATCAGGGCAGGTATAACCTCGAGCCCGAACATCCACCTCCAGGATTTGGAGAAGGAAAAAAAGTAATCAACAAGATATGCGAGCAGTGTTCCCAGGGTTATGGCAAGTGTATTTAGAGTAACCATTCGGCCCCGGACGGCGGCCACGGAAATCTCGGATATGTAAATAGGGGCAGTAACGGAAACCATACCGAGAGATATCCCCGTAATAATACGCCCGAGAATCAGAATCGATACAGACGGCGCTACGGCCATGAGCATGGAGCCTGCGCAAAAGAAGACACCCGCCGCGATCATTACTTTTCGGCGGCCGATTCTGTCGGCTAGCGTTCCCCCGAGAAGGGCGCCAACCATCGCGCTTAGGAAAAGAGAGCCTATAACCACCTCCTCCATCCCTGAAGAGAGCGATAGCTGCTGTTTTATAAACAGGATAGCGCCTGATATTACAGCGGTGTCGTAGCCGAATAGAAAGCCTCCGAACGATGCGATTACGACTGATATATAGAGGAAGAACTTCTTTTCAGATCTACTTGTTGTTTCTTCTGCCATATAAAACCCGATAAACACAAACTAAACCCAATAGTCCGGGCTACGATAGGACACTTCAGTTTAAACCTCATATATAAAGTGTTAGACTCAACCGCCTGTTCTGAAAGAGGGATAGAGCATCATGCCGCCGTCTATATAGAGAGTTTCACCGGTCATGTAGTCTGATTCGTCCGACGCAAGCCATACTACGGCTTTGGCAATATCCTCAACCTCACCTATACGTCCGGCGGGGACGAGCTTGAGGAGCCCTTCCATACCCTCGGGGGTCCCCCATACAGATTTATTAATATCGGTCTTAATCGCACCGGGGGATATGGCATTCACGCGTATGTGCTCGGGAGCAAGCTCCTGAGCGATTGATTTCATGAGCATCTTTACTCCCCCTTTGGCTGCCGTGTAGTTAGCGTGTCCTGCCCAGGGGATAGTGTCGTGCACTGAAGAAATGGCTATGATTTTTCCAAGAGCGCGTGAGATTTGAGGGACCATGCCCCTTCTCTTAAACTCACGCACTGCTTCGCGCGAGCACAAAAACTGCCCCGTGAGATCGACTGCCAGGGCGGCGTTCCATTGCTCAAGAGTCATCTCATGAAAAGGGGCGTCCTTCTGAACTCCGGCGTTATTAACGAGTATATCGATGCTGCCCCATGCCTGAACCGCTTGCCGGAACATCTCCTGAACCTCAGACTCACTGCTCACGTCGGCCTGGATAGCAAATGCCTCCCCACCCGAATCTTTAATCTCCTCTACGACCTGAGCGGCTTTATCCCCACCCGCTCTGTAATTGACAACCACTTTAGCCCCGGCCCCAGCCAACCCGAGAGCAATGGACTTGCCTATTCCCGAGCTTGCGCCGGTTACGAGCGCACGCTGTCCTTCTAAGACTGCATTATTATCCATATCTAATCCTCCTATATGTTTTTATGCCGCCCTATGAGACCCGCGCTCTCTCAAGTTCTCGATAACCACATAAAACACAGGAACAACAATCAAACTGAGCATAGTAGAAAGAATCATACCGCCGAATACCGCCGTACCCAGAGAGTGGCGGCTTGAGGCTCCTGCACCGCTTGCAATGACAAGCGGGAATACTC
>QIHJ01000364.1 GCA_003229065.1 Candidatus Dadabacteria bacterium | reverse complement strand
ATTTGAGTCGTCATCCTGGACCATGTGCTGAACTTGTTTCAGTATCGTTTCAGGATCTCATGTTTTGTACTTGCCTTCTTTTAACACCCATAGGATAAGAGGGATTTGTTTTTGTCATTCCCGAACGTCTTTATCGGGAATCCATAAAAATTCCCTCCTTAGAAAAAGGAGGGTTTAGGGAGGATTTGTACTTTGTTGTCATTCTGAGTAAAGCGAAGAATCTCTCTTTTGCACTTTTTAATCTCCTCTCCCCGTTGCGGGGGGGAGGAGTAAAGGTGGGGGAATCCATTTAATATCATGTACCTTAGCAATATCCTGCGTCTGTGTTAGCTTTATCTCCCGTGGAAAAAGAGTTCCTTTCTGAAAACGCTAAGAGCCTGATTGCCGCCGAGATTAAAAACGCTTCCGGTAACGAAGTATTCTTCGTAGGCTCGGTAGATGAAAATAACATTGTCGAGAATGTAAGCGTTATCGCCCGGGGGAACGAAAACGCTGTCCCTGCAATCTTTGATGCTGCAGGGGCGGGCGATGTGGTCATTCACAATCACCCCTCTGGCCGCCTTACTCCCTCAGCACAGGACATACAAATCGCATCTCTATTCGGTAACGAGGGCATAGGGTTTTATATCGTCAACAACAAAGCCACCCGCGTATACGTTGTGGTCGAGCCCTATTCTCAAAAAGAGATCGAGCCTTTAAATCCCCAAGAGATGAAGGAGTTTCTGCTGCCGGGCGGGGAAATTGAGCAGATAATGGCCGAGAAATTTGAAGAGCGGGACGAGCAGGTTCAGATGCTCGGTGCCGTGACGTCAGCCTTTAACGACAGCCTGATATCGCTGGTAGAGGCGGGCACGGGAACAGGGAAGACGCTCTCCTATCTGATTCCTGCTGTTAGCTGGGCTCTCAAGAACGAAGAGCGGGTCGTCATATCGACCAACACCATTAATCTACAGGAGCAGCTCATCGATAAGGATTTGCCTCTACTGCGCAGGGCATTCAAAGAGGATTTTAATTACTCGCTCGTGAAGGGAATGGCAAATTATCTCTGCTTACTCAGGGCCGAGACGGTAACCGACGGACTCTTTGAAATGGCAGAGGACGATGAAGTCGACCCGATAGGCAGCATTTTGGAATGGGCTAAGGTAACTGAAGACGGCTCGCTGTCAGATCTCAGCTTCACTCCTGCGGATAGTGTGTGGGACAAGGTCTCGGCTGAAAGCGACAGCTGCCTCAGGGCCCGCTGCCCCTATTACTCACGCTGCTTCTTCTTTAAATCAAGACGTGAGCTCGCAGGAGCCCAGGTCCTCGTAGTAAACCATCACCTCCTGTTCTCGGATCTCTCGATCAAGGGGGCGTCCGAGAAGAGCGACGCCGGGATTCTGCCTCCGTTTAAAAGAGTCGTTTTTGACGAAGCCCATCACATATCAGACGCGGCTACATCCCATTTCGGCATGAGAGTGACCAAGTTCGGGATCATAAGGGTGCTCAGGCGGCTTAAAAGAAAAGGCCGGAAGGGCGAGCACAAGGGGCTCATTCTCTACACCGCTTCGCTTGCCGCAAAGCTCGTGACCAAGCTCCGTAAGGGCATTGTGAACGACGTGCTCAGGCGCGTGGAGCAAAATCTATCGCCCAGGGTCGATACGGCAGAGGACTATGTAAGAGACGCTTTTGACGCGCTATACGACTTTGCGCTCACCATCGCACGGGAAAAAGAGGGCGCCAAGGATGAGGTTAATTTAAGGCTCACAGAGGTGGAGTTCGGCGAGGAAGGCTGGGCAGAGATAGATAAGAAATTCTCGATCCTGAGGATCAGGCTTAAAGAGCTTCAGGAGGAAATCAAAGCATTCACCGACATTCTGCTCGACTATGAAACCGATAACGATATTGCAAAACTATTAGTCGAATTCCGGGGAATCGGCAATAAGCTCGACTATAGCTCTGATGTAATCTCGAGCTTCATCAGTCTTGAGGACGACGGCTACGTCAGATGGGTCGAGGGCAGAACGGGCAGGGGGGGTATACTCTCGGGGCTCGGGCTTTCGCCGCTTGATATATCTCCCATGATTAAGGAAAGGCTCTATACCAAATCGGCGACAGTAGTTATGACGTCGGCCACGATGGCGGTAAGAAAGAGCTTTAATTTCAACGATCCCAGGGTAGACGAGCGCATTTTACCTTCCTCGTTTAATTACAAAGAACAGCTTCTTCTGGCCATCCCCGATGATCTGCCCGAGCCCGGTACAAGCTCATTTCCCGGTGTTATATCGCCTCTTATTAAAGACGCGCTCAGGCTCTCGAACGGAAGCGCGCTCATACTGTTCACATCCTATTCACTTCTCGATACGGTATACAAGAATATCCACCAAGATATTGAGAGCGATGGCTTTATGACACTCAAGCAGGGAATCCTCCCGCGCTCGAGGCTGCTCGATAAATTCAGGAAAGTAGACAGCTCCGTACTCTTTGCTACAGACAGTTTCTGGGAAGGGGTCGATGTTCCCGGAAGCGCCCTTAGTCTGGTCATTATCACGAGGCTCCCTTTCAGGGTCCCTACAGAGCCT
The DNA here is from genome assembly GCA_003229065.1 of Candidatus Dadabacteria bacterium. Classification (GTDB taxonomy): domain Bacteria; phylum Desulfobacterota_D; class UBA1144; order Nemesobacterales; family UBA2774; genus UBA2774. Next base: position 679 of record QIHJ01000364.1, on the reverse strand, counting down.
ATTATAGAGGCCCGGGTCGAGCACATGGAGAGCCAGGGTCTGAATTCCTTTACCGATTACAGCCTCCCTGTAGCGGTTCTTAAATTCAAGCAGGGTTTCGGCAGGTTGATAAGGGCCAAAACGGACAAAGGGGCGGTGCTTGTTCTGGACACCCGGATTATTTCCAAGTTCTACGGTAAATATTTTTTGGAATCACTCCCGGATTGCTCAAAAACCATATCCGGCACAAGTGATGTTCTGAAAGACCTGGAAGACTTCTTGAGCTAAATCTAAGTGTTAAGCCCTATTGGTTAAGTCTTTTGGCCAACTTCCTTACCATAAACCGGGGTGTGAATCTGTTCAGGAAAGGCACGATCTGCTGTTTAAGCCCGGGGATGACAATGACCTTGCCGTTTCGGAATCCCTCGTATCCGGCTTTCACGGCAGGCTCCGAATCCATCAGGCTTATCTTGAACAGAAGCGAATCCGCAAGCTCTGACTTTTCTCCGAACTCTGTCCTTACCGGGCCCGGGGCAAAGCACGAAATTTTAATGTTGGGATTATCATTCTCCTCGGCAAGCGCTTCGGTAAACGAGAGCACATAGGCTTTTGTTGCGAAATATACCGCAAGGTTAGGTCCCGGCTGGAACCCGGCAAGCGACCCAACGTTCAATATACCGCCGTATCCCCTTTCGAGTAT
>QIHJ01000366.1 GCA_003229065.1 Candidatus Dadabacteria bacterium | reverse complement strand
CTAGACACAGGAAAAAAACCAAACCCACACTTGCATCAAAAACGAAGAGAATTGAATCTAAAAGAAAAAGAAGTAAAGTCAAAGAGATGCGGAGGCCCGTATTCAATACATCGGATTAAGACACTTGGGATTAAGACACTTGGGACTAAGGTACTTGATTCCATAAAAAGCTCCTATAAAATAGATTGAGCTGAAAAAATCATGAGTGATAAACCTGAAGAAAAAAAGTGCAGATGCGGACATACCAGAGACCATCCCTGGATTGTGCCGAAACCCGATTACTCTTTGTGGGGCTGGATGCTGGTCGGCATCGGTATAAGTCACCCCCCTACTGAAATCAGATTCGAGTGCGATAGGTGCGGAGAAGTTTTTGATATAATATCTGACGGTGATACGTTAAAACAGCATACTTACCATTGAATGTTTGTGGTCCTATCAATTTCCGGCACTTATAGATATAATAGCTTAAATTAAGCTTTAGGCTCATTGCACCCGCTATAAATGCTGAATTATATCCATATTATTAATATTCCCAAGGTGTTAACCCCATCGAGTAGATGGTATATTCGATTTGCCCTGATTTTGCTCTTGTTTCCCTTTATGTATTCGTGCAGTGAAGAAAAGATATGTATTCCTGAAGAAGAGCTCGAGATAATAGGCGAGCTAATATTCATAAACGAAGGGGCCGGAAAAGTTGAGAATCTGACTACGTGGAACGAAGGGGAGGAGTTCGCATCATTGGGGATAGGACATTTTATCTGGTTTCCCCGGGGTAAGGAGTACCGTTTTTTCGAGACATTTCCCGTGGTGCTTGAGTTTCTACAGGACAGGGGTGCAGAGCTCCCTCCCTGGATCGAAGGGATGATAGTCCCCGAGCTTCCCTGGAGCACGCGTGAGGAATTCCTGAGAGAATTTGATAGCCCGAAAATGGTATCTCTTCGAGATTTCCTACTTGAAACCGTACCGCTTCAGTCTCTCTTTATGGCTGGAAGGCTTGAGGAAAGTCTGCCTAAGATTTTAAACGCAGCGTCTGAGAGCGATCGGGAGCATATTAAAACCCAGTTCTACATGGTAGCCAACTCTCCCATGGGTATGTATGTCCTGATTGACTATGTGAATTTTAAGGGAGAGGGTGCAGTTGAATCTGAGCGTTACAACGGCCAGGGATGGGGGTTACTCCAAGTGCTCAGTGAGATGAGCAGCAGCGAGCCCGGGATTGCGGCGCTTGAGGACTTTTCAGATAAGGCCGAGTTTGTGCTCCTCAGACGAGTCAGGAATTCTCCGCCCGAGAGGAACGAGAAGAGATGGATACCAGGGTGGAAGAACAGGATCAATACTTACAAAAATGAAGAATACGCTGAGCTCGTGCCAAAAAGAGATATTTTTTGTAAGGAAGACATTATATCTACAGACAGGGTTTTTTCGTTCGTGAAGTATTTATCCTCGAAATTGACAGGGAATAATTAAGTAAAGTGGAAATGCACTGGATCACATACGTACTTAGTCTCCTGGCAGCGGGAATTGTATCCGGCTTTGCCTCGGGTCTGTTCGGTGTCGGGGGCGGGATAGTGAGGATACCGCTTTTTCTCTATCTATTCCCGGTTTTCGGCGTGCATGCATCCGTAGTGATGCATCTTTCAGCGGGTACTTCTCTCACACTCGCGATTCCTTCATCCATAAGCGCTTCGAGGGCCCAGTATAAGGCCGGTAATATCGATTTATCTTTCTTGAGAACCTGGATCCCGGCTCTTGTGCTGGGAGTTATTCTCGGTTTAGTTGTAATGCGCTATGTGTCCGGCAGATTTTTAATTCAGATTTTTGCCTTTTTAATATTAGCTGTATCGGTACAGATGTTTTCAAGCTTACTGATCAGGTTCCGGGAAGGTTAGTAAGGGGTGTTATCGCTTCAATAATCGGCTGTTTATCAACGATGGTCGGTCTTACGGGAGGGAGCTTTACAACCCCAGCGCTTACCGCATTTGGCTACTCGATCCACCGCTCGATAGCTATAGCAACGGCCGGAGGGTTCTTTATAAGCGTTATAGGGGCAGCGGGCTCCGTATTTAACGGAATTCATGTTGCAGGAAGACCCGAATTTTCACTTGGCTATGTGGACTTAACTTCAGTTGTCGTAATGGCGCCCGCGGTTCTCTTGGCTGCCCCCTACGGTGTACGGCTGGCAAACCGCCTCAGCCAGGACAGGCTGAGACGCGTATTTGCAGTATTCCTTTTTATAGTCTCTTTGGATATGCTCTTTGATCTCTACTTTTAACCCTGCCGGATATGGGTTACCATGATATTAGAGTACTGAGATCAATTTCTACTTTATCTTATGCGCATTTTAGCTCTAGACGTCGGAACGAAAACCATAGGTGTAGCCGTAAGCGATGAGCTTGGAATAACCGCTAACGGAGTCACAACGGTTCTGAGAAAGGATATCCGCTACGATATAGATGAGATTAAAAAGTTGGTGGAAAGCTTAAAACCTTCGGAAATAGTTGTCGGAGTTCCTTACGGCATGAACGGGGAGATTACAAAAAGGGGAAACGAGATAATGCGACTTGCAGTGAAGCTCGGAGAAGCCGCCTCACTGCCGATAAAATATTGGGACGAGAGTTTCTCCACGGTAAACGCAGAGAATATGCTTATAGATGCGAATGTGAGCAGAAAAAAAAGAAAGAAAGTAATAGACAAAATGGCGGCAGTTTTTATCTTGGAAGAGTATCTTCAGTCAAGAGAAGTCGTTAGCAGTGACGACTGATTAAATAGGGGAAGTCCGATAAAATGCCATATGCTAAAGTAAACGGTATAAAAATTTACTATGAAGTTCACGGAGAAGGCTACCCTGTAGTGCTGATAAGCGGTCTCGGGAGTCAGGGTCAGAGCTGGGACACTCAAGTTCCCTTATATTCAAAGCAATATAAAGTAATAGTTTTCGATAACCGGGGCGCCGGGAGATCGGACAAGCCCAAGTCTCCCTACTCAACTCAGGGGATGGCCGATGATACGGCGGCTTTGATGGATGCGCTCTCGATTGAACATGCGCACATTGTGGGAAAATCGATGGGCGGGATGATAGCTCAGTGGCTAGCTATAAAACACCCCGAGAGGGTGAACAAGCTCGTGATGGGCTGCAGCTCCGGGTCACGCGATCAAGTGGGGAACGAGATTCTCAGGATGGGCAGGGAAATAGCATCAAAAGCAGGCATCAAGGCTGTCTGGTTTATGGCGCTCCATCTCGGGTATACCAGGGAGTATATTGAGATGAATATAGATAGATTGAATCAGGCTTCGGCAATGATGGTGGATAGCGCGGAGGCGCTAGAGGGCTATATAGGGCAGAGCATGGCTTGTGAGGGGCACAATACGATTGAGCATCTGCCCAAAATAAACACGCCTGCATTTGTAATGATGGGTGAGTCCGATCAGATAACGTCCCCTGAGCGCACACGCGAGCTATCCCGTTTGATTCCAAAGGCCGAGTTGTGTGTTTTTACGGGCGTGGGACATGGATTCTGGAGAGAGCGCCAGCAGGAGGTGGACAGTCTGGTACTTCATTTTCTAGCTAATGATTAGTCTCAGTTAAGATGCCTCTTCTTTATTATTTCACTTCTTTTCCTCGAAGTTACCGATATTATCTCAAGCCTCGTTTTGAGGTCTCGTATTAATATCTGGGCCCTCTTTTCTACAGAGGGCTCTTCAAGCAGAGTTTGTTTATCAAATACATTTGTAAATATTAGTGTGCCGAGTGCGTCGGTAAGTCTATCGAGTGGAAGATTTGTGTTGATTTCGATCCTGTGAGACTTTTCCGTGTTCTCTATAAGCAGATTCCACCGGGTGATAAGCTCTCCTATACGCAGTCTTAGAGTCTGTTCTGAAGAGCCGTGCAGATCGTCAACTATATCAACGCGGGCGAGCCTGTAAGGTAGATTCTCTACTACCTCTACTATTCTGACCCTCTTTAGTCCGTATAGCACGATATTTATTCTTCCGTCCCCCATCCCTACAGTATCGAATATCTCGGGGGTCTCGTAATAGTTATCTCCCCACCCCGGTTTGAGTAGAGCCATACCGATAATTTTCTCGGTATTTATTACATCGTTTACCATCTGTTTATATCTGGGCTCGAATATGTGGAGCGGAAGAAGGGTATTGGGGAAAAAAACTACGGTTGAGAGCGGAAATAGAGGTATTACGCCCGTGAAGCTCTTAAGATTAGATACTCCCTTTAAATCCAATTCAGATAGGTCCATATATTTTATCCGCAGTTACAAATATCTTACTCCTTTAGCCCTAAGTATAGCATATAGAGCCTTCTTTTTATCAACTAAATTAGAATAGTCCAAAGCCTTAATTCCGGTTATTTATATAGCTTGCTCCAAATTGTAGCTTTATATTGCTCCAAGTTTAGCTTTATATTGCTCCAAGTTATAGTTTGGTATTATTCAATGTTATTACTCATAGTATGTGGTGCTCCGTTTTGAATCCTTTTATGTGAAACTGACTCTAAACAATCATAAAAATCAATGGAAAAAGGGGTGGCGAGAACATGACTAAACCAACAGTAATCACAGATGAGGATTTTGAAACAGAAGTGCTGAACTCGGAGACTCCGGTACTCGTGGATTTTTGGGCTGAATGGTGCGGACCTTGCAGGGCTTTAGCGCCTACCATAGAAGAGCTTTCTGAGGAATACGAAGGCAGGCTCAAATTCACAAAGCTTAATGTGGACGAGAACCCCGTATCAGCGTCGACTTATGGTATAAGAAGCATTCCCACGCTAATTATTTTTGTGGGTGGAATCGAAAAGGACCGTATCTTGGGAGCTCTGCCCAAGAAAAATATCGCAGAAGCGATCCAGAGCACTCTCGAGCACAGGCTTTCGGCCTGATCTTAAAATCAAGAATTCGTTGTACATGTGAAAGTTTCAAATGCCGAATAAACGTGCTTCAGTAGCACTGTGAAGCACGTTTATTCAATACAATCCTTATCTCAAGGCGTTTGAACCCATATTGCCGTTCGGTTAGAATCTCTCTGTGGCAAAAAGAAGAATAACAAAGGTCTATACCAAAACAGGAGACGAAGGCCTAACGTCACTCATAAGCGGTGTAAGGGTGAGCAAGTCTTCCCCGAGGGTAGAGGCTTACGGCGATGTGGACGAGCTAAACGCAGTGCTGGGGATTGCGCGGAAC
>QIHJ01000302.1 GCA_003229065.1 Candidatus Dadabacteria bacterium | reverse complement strand
GTATTATATTTAGATTATGAAGACGGGAGCGGGAGTAACAAATTCGTTTATAAAGTATGGAATACAGGCCCTCAGATAGGAGTCGGGGTCAAGTTCTAAAGCTCAAGGATATGCCGTCCTTTACTAATACAGTAGATTCCGTATTACATAGACTTATAAAACATGGGTCTACCAAAAGCTTTACCAAACCGTTTATTAGTCTCCTCATTATACTTACTATAGCGAGCCATGCGTGCGGCCCTAAGAATAGCGCGGAAAATGATATTTCAGCCGATCCCGAAAATACAAGCATCAAGCTCGCTAAAAAAGGGACCAGGGATAACACACAATCCGGAGAAGAAAACACGGATAGTGAAGGATCTCAAATAGCAACTTATGAAGATTCCCCCATATTAAAAGCTAGCAACATTCTGGATCAGGATATTTTAAAAAGTGAATATCACGAGGTTCAGGAGGAAGTACAAAGCGACTGCGTTTGGAATTCATATAAGATAGAGAGCGAATTCGGTGATTTCAATGCCTATAATACAAATATTCTTAAGGTACGCGTTAATGAAATTCAAGCCATAGCTAAACTTCAGACGACTTCTGGGGCAGAGGCCATGGCTTCTGGAGCCGTAGCCTCGGTAATAAACCCCTTTACATCGGCAATTAATATTGCTACAAACCCTGTCGGCACTGCTGTAGGAATACCGGGAGGGGTGGTTACTTTCTTTAAGAAAATTTATTATACGGGCGAAAAAACCGTAAAAATTACCACTCAAACCGTTCAGCAGGCAGGGGGAGTCATTACAGGCTCTGAGGATGAAAACGGGGACGCATATTCGGGGATTACTGGTGACGTCGGTTATCTGCTTGATTGGTACTTGGGGGTGAGCGGCGGTGAGAGACGGGTAGCAAAAAAGCTCGGCGTCGATCCCTATACCTCAAACCCTGTGCTCGCGGCAGAGCTAAAAAGAGTCGCTAAATACGAGAGAGTCGGAAGGCTCGGTTTTGGGTATGTCAACATACCTTCCGTTCCGGGAATGGGCTATGTAAAAGACGTCAATCACTACGTATGGGATAAAGACCCGAGAGAGCTCAGGGACTATAATAAAAAGAGCCTCCTGAAAATGGGGGTTGACGATGAGCTCGTTGGGGCTTTCCTGAACTCGCCCTATTACAGCCCCTCCTTTCAAACGGCTATCGTTTTTTCACTCCAAGAAATGGATGGGGTACCTAACAGAGAGGAAATAATAGAAGACGCCGTAGTAGCCTGGACTATACCGCAAGCTCAGTTTTTCACTAATATGGTTCTTCTTTTAACCTGGTTCCATATCAACCAGTCTCCTTTTGAGAAAATAATCAACCATTCCGACATTACGTCCGGGCTCACCGCCGACAATAGAATAATCACGATCTTACCGGTCGATTTTGTGTGCTGGTCCGAGCAGGTGGCGGAAGCGGCAAACTTTCATAACGAAGTACTGTCCGATATAGAAGCGGAGCAAAGAGAATTCTGGTTCGCGGGCAGCGTCTCGGACAGGACTAAGAGTAAAATAAACGATCTAGGCTGGATAGTCTATGACGAGGTCGAGATAGAGCTGTTAGATTCTGAATTTGACGGGAAAGATAAAGCAACAAAGGAAATAAATACCGAAGTGTACAAAGCTTTTGAAAAGGAAGAAGTGGAAGGCCAGGATCCGGAATAGCCGATCTTAAGTGCTTTCTTATACACTGCAAGAAGGTGTTATAATTCGTATATTATGGAAGCTGTAATTAGCTGGCTATTTAACTTCAGCAATCTTGTTGGGTCGGCTACTATTTTGGGTTTATCGGCGATATTTGTTGAGCTATGTAGAAATCATATAGATTCGAAGAAACAAAGAGCTTATCAATTAATTGATAGATATTGGACATCTTGCCAGCCCAAAACTAAAGAAATTAAAGATTACAACAACCCCAGTGCGACATATGATGAAATAAATTCAATACAGTTTGCCTCATCTGGAGCTCTCTTGGGTAATCCGCCAAGTGAAAAAAAACTATTTGAGCACTGGGATAATAAATATTATGTTGTTAGCTTCTTTGAAGAAGTAGCCAGCTCTTGGTTTAATGATGAAGTAGACAAAGATGTAATTTACAATCACCTGAGAGGGCCAATTTTTTATGAATATAGTAAAGCAAGAGAATGGATAGAGAGTGAACGATCTAAATACAAGAAAGAGCATGATGGACAATCATCCAAGTTTGCTGCAGGGTGGCAATTAATGTTAAGAGATGTTCTAAACTATAAGGCAAAATTTAATTTTATGAATT
>QIHJ01000221.1 GCA_003229065.1 Candidatus Dadabacteria bacterium | reverse complement strand
CTTACGAGCATGTTTGAAAATATTATAGCTCAGGGGATAAAGGATAAAACATTTAAGATATCAAGGAGCACTGCGAAAATCGTGGCCAATAATATCATGGTTGAAGGGCAGATGTGGTCTTTCAGACGGTGGGAGACACAGAAGAACTATTCACTCAGGAGCTACATTAAGGTTCAAACCGAGCTCATTCTGAACTCGCTTACATAAAGAGGTTGACATGCGTGTGCTTTAGTTTTATGATTATACCGAGCAAGCGCTCGGTCGGTCGATTAAATAGCCAGGGGATGCAAATGCAATGTCAATAATAAACCTTACTGAAGAACAGACAATGGTGAGAAAAATCGCCCATGAGTTCTCAGATAAAGAGATAAAGCCTGTCGCTTCGGAAAACGACAAGAAACATAAATTTCCTAAAGATATCATCGATAAATTGGGTGAGCTCGGCTTTATGGGAATGGTAGTGCCGGAGGAGTACGGCGGGAGCGGCTTTGATTACCTCTCATATATCATAGCAGTTGAGGAAATATCCCAAGCCTGCGCTTCGACAGGAGCCATTATGTCCGTCAACAACTCACTGGTGTGTGATCCTATCAAAACATTCGGAGACGAAGGTCAGAAGAAAACCTATCTGCCCGCTCTCGCATCGGGAGAGAACCTGGGCTGCTTCATGCTAAGTGAGCCCGAAGCAGGCTCCGACCCCGCCAGTATGAACACTACAGCGGTTAAGAGAGGAAAGAATTACGTCCTGAACGGAGCCAAATGCTGGATAACAAACGGCGCAGAGGCTGATGTGGCTATAGTGTTCGCATCGACAGACTCGACAAAAAGAAATAAAGGGGTTTCTGCGTATATTGTAGATATGAGAACAACTGGAATAATAGTAGGTAAACTGGAAGACAAATTGGGGATAAAAGCTACGAGCACTGCTCAGATATATTTTGAGGACTGCAGTGTACCCGCATCAAATATGCTGGGAGAGGAGGGGGACGGCTTTAAAATCGCTATGCATACACTGGACGGGGGTAGAATAGGGATTGCGGCTCAGGCTGTGGGTATAGCGCAATCTGCGCTCGAAGAGTCGGTCAGATACGCAAAGGAACGTAAGGCGTTTGGCAGGTCTATATCGAATTTTCAGGGGCTTCAGTTTATGATCGCCGATATGGCGACTAAGATCGAGGCTTCAAGACTCCTTACCTGGCAGGCGGCCATCATGAAAGAACGCGGGAGCAAATATTCGAAGAACTCGGCTATGGCAAAGCTCTATGCTTCCGAGACTGCCATGTGGGTCACAACAAAAGCAATTCAAATACACGGCGGTTACGGTTACACGACAGACTACCCTGTGGAAAGATATTTCAGGGACGCCAAGATAACGGAAATTTACGAGGGCACTTCAGAGATACAAAGAAACGTTATAGCGAGAGAAACACTTAAAGAGATACAATAAAATAAAGGAAACCCCTAGAACTTCCAAGGGCTTCCTTTCCTAAAGGAGGAGGGTATAGGATGTTATCTTTTTCTATTCTAATTAATGCCTACAACTATTCAGATACTTACAATTACAAAAAGGATTCAGATTATATACTCCCTTCAATAATACAAAACCACCTGACACTATTGTGTGACTCAGTTACTGCTTCTTTGTGACGGACTGAGCCCAGCCTTTTAGTATCTTAACCGTGATATAATCCCCGGGTTTAATACCCCCAATCTTATCGTTTGATGCTGAGACGTTAAAGACCTTGTCGTTTGAGAGCTTAATACTCAGCAGACTTTCTTCCTCCCCCTCTTCTATGGATACAAGTGTTCCGGCAACCCACTGAGCGCCTGTCTTTTTCTTGTCAGGCTCAGGAGTGGCAGGGGGCTTAACGTCCGCTCTCTCAATAAGCTCGGCCCAACCCTTATAAATCTCCACCGTTACAACGTCACCCACACTTACGTCCTTTAACATCTCTTTTGTGACAGAGACCTTATAGGGCTCACCGTCTGCCATTTCCAAACTTATAAGGGCCCCGTCCTTATCTTCGTATATGGAAGAGACTTTTCCCGTTATCCACTCGGGCGCGCTCCCGGACTGCGCTACTGCAAAGCTTCCAACCACAGATAAAGAAAACACCAATGCTAATGTTATTACTCTCTTCATTTTGCACAATCCTCCGTAATTTGATTAAAGATATTTTTTGAATACCTGACCCATCTAAGACTTATTCTAATTCTAGTTATTGTAAGATGCAATATGATTTTATGAAAAAGTATTAAATATTATTCACGATCTTGGAGAGGGTTAGCACTTCGGAGGGTATAAACATTGATGTCTTCAATAATCTTTAACATCTAACCATATAATAAAAAAGGGAGCCGAAGCTCCCTTTCTAGTATTCTATATGTACATGGATTTAGATTCTGATTAAGCGGTTACTTTCCTGCTGCGTATTACAATAAAACCTACCGCGCCTAAGCCCAGAACTAGTGCTATAGCTCCCCATTGGGAAATAGTCGGTATAGCCTCTGTTTTGGAATTTATAAAAGTACAAACAGCAAAACCCTCAGGCTCGTCGCACGTGAGAGTAACGCTTGAATTGACGAGGGATAAAATTATCCCATCATCAAAATCGTTCTCGCTCTCGCAGTCTATGTCTCTTAGCACCCATCCGTCAACGGCTCCCTGAGTTACCGTTATTGCTTCATTGAGTGAAAGACCAAACTTCTTGCCCTGGAAAGGCTCTAGAGTAAACTCCTCTGTTTGAGCACCCGTGACTGTGAACGGGAACTCCGTAGAACTCTCAGGTATCGTTTCTACTTCTATAATTACGGTACAAGACTGAGCCTTTACATCGGCACTGAATAAAAACGCACCGGAAGACGCGATAATTGCTACAAACAAAAGATTTATTATATACCTCATACGATCCTCCTTTTATTTTAATGCACAATTATAGCATATCTTAGATAGAGACAAAATATTTGCAACTTACAATATCAGGTACCGGTAAGGTAAGATATTAAATGATTTAAAATCCAAATTGAGCTTAGACCAAAAAGGAGTGAAGTCCCGAT
>QIHJ01000200.1 GCA_003229065.1 Candidatus Dadabacteria bacterium | reverse complement strand
TCCGCAGCCCGGATAAACGACCGTGGACACATACTCGTATGGACTGGTTTTTGCAGTATTCTGAGAACGACATTCAAACTGTTCTATAGGTGCAGTAAAAAAGGGGTCTTCATTTACAGAAATAGTCCTTTTAACACCTGTAAGAGAACCGTCGTCGTCATTAAGAATTGTCTGGCGGTCTATTGCTGTCCATCCAGTAAAGCTGCCGCTTTGGTTATATGTACAGTAGTTCTCTCTGACCGCCGCGTCGTCAGTTACGAATGAGCCGGGCTCAAAGAGTGGCTCTATAACAAAATGTCTTATATCCACATTGTCAAAGAACAAATTCTCCGAGTGGAAAGCCGGGGGATAGTAAAAACCGTTTGGCTGTTTCCACGCAATAGCTGCGTTGGGTAGAATGCACCTGTCCTCCACCGTTCCGTTCTCCATAACATTTTTGGGTACCCCGACGACCCTACCGTACATCCATTCGCTACCAAAGCAGCCTCCATTATTCGCTGAGGTGCAGTCGGTAATATCGGTCTTTTTTATATTGAGATAGGCATTTGATGCCTGGTTTGCGGGCCCGTCATATATATTGAAAAGGCGCTGATTCATTGCAAAGTTGTCAAGCGGCATGCTTATACCTTCATTAATGGAGAGACAGTGATTAGCCTCTGGATTTTCGCACTTAAGTCCCCCTTTGCTGAACGGTCCGGCGTTGGAGGAAAAAGGATTTCCGTCTTGAGTGTTGCCGATAAAAGCGTTATTAGCCGCGAGCATAAAGCTTCCGGGCAGGAGGGAGGATTGAGTGTAATCGCCGCCTGTAACGAAGGTAAGACCCGCGCTTTGCACATCGGTAATAGCGCTGTTAATCACTGTGAAAAAGGCGCGCCTCAGCCATATGGCTGAAAAGTTGGTCTGTGTCCAGTTAAAAGAAGTTGTGTACCGGTCGAGCACCGTGACCATGCACTCATCAACATTGTCACCTGAGCACACAGTCGTATTACGGCAATCCGTCTCTTCTCCATCGCATCTTGTCGCGTTTGGATTTGCGGAAAATCTTGGATAGTAGAACTCGTTTGCTGAGGCTCCGTCGCTTGTCAGATTTGGAGGGTTAGGCGCAAGAGGGTTTGGAATTGGATTCATTTTAACTGCTCCTCCGATACCTACGCCTAAACACGGAGACGTGCTCACGGTTGCATTATATGAATTCATTGCTGTGGTGCAGTAATTGCCTTTAAATTTCTTTATAGGGGCTGTGGCGTCACGGCCGGGATTGGGTTTAATAGAGGCATAAGATTCCCACTTCTGTCTCCTGGAAGGTCCGCTTATTGCGGCGTTTATCGGCCAGTAGCATGCCCCGCACGCAGTTGCCCCCGCGGCCATGTTGTACTCAATATCGTTCCACATGTTTGTAAACCAGAACACTGTAGGATGGACGTAATCTGAGTATGACGTCAAAAGGTTTCCGTCGTTGAGATTTGCATTTGCTGCCAGAATCCCCGGTACTTTACGAGGGTTTTGAGTATTGTCGACTGCAGCCCGCGAAAGAATTCCGATGTTGGAATAGAGCTTATTATTTATCTCAGTGCCATCCTCCAGGTAGTAACCGTGCCCTATAGACATGTAGCCTACATTTCTAGCTATGTTCGTTTCCTGGGTCCCGTGTAAGGTTATCCAGCGAGTCATGGAGTCATGTATGGAGCTATCTTTTATATAAGTGCCGGGTGACTTTCTTAGAAGGTGAAGATGCGCAGGATAGCGCCCTTTACGTCCGCCCTGACCTAGCTGGTAAAACTCAACACCTTGAATCTCCAGCGACTTGACGCCCTGTCTTGCCATCATATGCCCGCCGAAGAATTTGCCCGGGGCAGGGGGACCGAAGTCCTCTCCAATGTTATCACCCGCGGAAATGATACGGATGCTCCTGGTAAGGAGTGCTACAGCTGCCCTGGTTTCTACAGCCGGGTTTCCGTCAACTTTAATATCTAACCCAACACGCTCAGGAACTTTATTCAATGGGTATGTATTTCCGTTATGAGGATATTGTATCCCACCCGTGATTTCTTTATTGGTATGAGGGTCTAATACTTTGAAACTGAATTGCCGTGTGCTTGTTCTGCTAGTAATTTCGAGCTTTTCAGAGTGACTGGGTAAATAGTCCGTAGTGCTCACAACAACATGATCGCCCGTGTCCCAGTCAACGTCTCTATTTACCTTCAGGCTTGTGACGCCCGGGCTTAAGCTCCCGTCGAGCCTCACCCAGCTAGTGCCTGAGTTTGATGACGGGAGGTCGCTAAAAGTAGCCCCCTTCTTCCCGTA
>QIHJ01000446.1 GCA_003229065.1 Candidatus Dadabacteria bacterium | reverse complement strand
CACTGAGCGCATTGACGAAGCTCTTCCTGAGCCAGTCCTCCGGTATTTTCATAAACTCTTCGGTATCTATGGTTTCGACGCCTTCAAAGAAATAGCCGAATAGTATGTCAAAGCGGTCGAGCTGGTGCTCGTGCTTTACGAGTGAGAAGCGACAGAGGTAGTAGAAGTCGTCAACACTATACTCCACAACATCCTTGTCGAGTGCCTCAAGAAATGTAAGATACTCCCTTATGGTGACGGGGAAGCCGTCATTTTTAAGCAGAAGAAAAAAGTCTAAAAACATTTAAGCACCCCGGCATAATCACTACCGAATAATTTATACAACTACCAATTAACACATATCCAATTAATTAAGCGAGACCCCTAGCGTCTGAATCTGAGCCTTATACGAGTGAGCAGGTCTTGATCCTGCTCGTTTTTGAGAAGCGCACCCGCGTAGGGAGGCAGATTTTCGGAGAGATCCACTGAGCCAAGCTCTTGCTCTGTGACCTTACCTACCGTTAAGAGCTTGAGCCAGTCTATAAGCTCGCTTGTGGAGGGCTTTTTCTTAAGACCGTCCACCTGCCTCAGATCATAAAATATGTTCATAGCATTATCTACCAGCTTATTTTGGAGCTTGGGGTAGTGTACTTTCACGATAGCCTTGAGTGTTTCCCTTTCAGGGAAGCTGATGTAGTGGAAGAAGCAGCGCCTTAAGAATGCGTCCGGAAGCTCTTTTTCGTTATTTGAAGTAATTATTATGACCGGACGTTTTTTCGCCTTAATTGTGATCTTAAGCTCATAGCAATAGAACTCCATTTTGTCGAGCTCTAAAAGGAGGTCGTTCGGGAACTCGATATCTGCCTTGTCGATCTCGTCGATTAACAGCACGACTTGCTTTGTAGATTCGAAAGCTTCCCAGAGCTTTCCCTTATCTATATAATTGGCAATATCGCTTACCCTCTCGTCCCCGAGCTGGGAGTCGCGGAGCCTGGACACAGCGTCGTACTCATACAGGCCCTGCTGAGCTGATGTGGTGGATTTGATGTGCCAGGTGATCAGATCCATTCCGAGAGCGCCTGCTACCTCATAAGCGAGCATTGTCTTCCCCGTTCCGGGCTCTCCTTTTATTAATAAAGGCCTCTCCAAAGTAACTGATGCGTTAACAGCAAGATTTAAGTCACGAGTGGATATATAATTTTCTGTACCTTCAAATTTCATATTTAAAACCCCTTAATAACTTTATAAATACGGTCCAGCTCCTCTGATTATAACAATCCCTTACAGTATACGTTTTGGTAGAATATGAATCAAATAGACCGGAATTCAGGCTTTCCTATATCCTCTCCGAAGGTATTTCATCATCAGGATGGTAGGGTGGAATGCTGATGACCATGATCTTGTTTTTTGAAGAGGCATTTGTAACCTTATGATGGACCCCTCTAGATACGACAAGAGTATCTCCTTCCGATAACTGCTCAATCCAGGTTTTATCTTCTTCCGGATCATAAAACGTACAGTCCATATTCCCCTCTAAAACATAGAATATCTCATCGAACGTTTTATGATAATGGGCCTGCATCGGCACAAGATCCACTCCTATAGCGAGTCCCATTTTGCTATATTCACTTACGTTTAGTATCTCCCTCATTTCTTTAGAGTAGGGACAATCGTGCACAATATGGTCATCTGGTTTCTTTTTAAGCAATGCATTCCTCCGCTTCGGGATAATATCATAATTTAGTGCCGCCAGGTCCGAAACACGCTCTTAACGATACATAATGCCCGGGCACGCACAAGAGTATTTTACTTCTCAGCTACACGCTCGAGTATCTTGTACACACGCTCTACTACCGAGCGCGGGTCGTCCATAAATCCTGCTGAAATAAGGGTGTTGTCGAATATTTGCTCCGCTACGGTTTTAGCTAAACCCTCGTCGGTACTCCTTAGTGAAGAGAGGTTTTTAATGAGGCTGTGATGCGGGTTTATCTCTAAGTTAATAGAATCGCTGAGACCGTCGTCCTTTTTCATCGCTTTCATCATACGGCGTATCGAGGGCGTGATATGCTTATCGGCATATACCGCAATTGCAGGACTGTCCACAAGCCTCTTACTTACCGTTACATCATTTACGCTCTCGCCCAGAGTGTCTTTTATCCACGTGCAGAGGGCGGCAGACTCATCACCCGGCAAGGAGTCCCCCTTTGCCTGAGAATCCTCTCCGCCTAGCTCAATATCCGCACTATCCGCAGAGACGAGCGGCTTGTCCCCGTACTTACCAAGCCCCGTCATTATAAACTCGTCCACGGGCTCGTAGAGATACAGCAC
>QIHJ01000373.1 GCA_003229065.1 Candidatus Dadabacteria bacterium | reverse complement strand
ACGATCTCGGCGACGGGGAAAAGGGCAGCTTTGCCTATAAATATCTGGGTAAGTCTGAGAGCGGTATATTTGTGCTCGCTACACGCTCAAGTTCCGGAGGCACTATGGTTGCCGAGTCTTTATTTTTGATTAAAGATTCTTTTGAGAATTATTGGGATTTTGATAATGAAAATAAGAAGACTCTCGACAGAAGGCTGATTATGACGTGCGTAGGGCAAATCACACTCGGCGATAGAGACGCCGGCAAGGTAACTCTAGATGGTAACAAGCTTATTCTCGGCCCATCTCAGTACCGGGAAAATGCTGTCACAATAGATCTTGATATGGGGAGTGCTAAATAGATGCTAACGAAACTTCCATCTATGCATTTTCTTATATTACTCCTATTAGTGGGTTCTTTCATATACACATCGTGCAGCGGGGACGACAGTAACCAAATTCCTACGGAAAAGCTTAGCGCTTATTGCATAAGGGAGTGCGTTCTGGAAACAGGGGATTCATCTTTATGCGACACCAGGTGCGACTGCGCTTCTAAAGTGCTATCAGAAAAACTTTCAAAAGATGAGTTTTCTCAACTAGTAAGCACAGTTACCGGGAAAGGTTTACAAGAGTTAACACAAAACGAAAATGTGAAGGAATTTAAAGTCGCTATAAAGCGCTGTAAATCAGCTAAATTTTAGGATATAATGAAAGGTAGGCTTGGTTTGGATGTCTGGTTGAGGTTGGAAGAGGGTGTCCAAACCAAGCCTTTAATCTGGTTTCGTACTGATTATAGCACCTTACGGATCATTTTTCAAGTTCTACTTTAAAAGTATCCGCAAATCTCGTTAGTACATGAAATACCCCATTAACCATATTCAGCTCTGCAATTTGGCTCTCGTCGAAGTATTTTGCAAGCTCATCGAGCGATTCCTGACTCGCTGCAACGTTCTGTGCAAGCTCCTTTGAGTACCTTACGACCGCTTTCTCTCTGTCATCGAATGCGTCACTCGTCTCATCGGGAGCGGCAGCTATCTTTTCGTCCGTAAGTCCCGCTCTCTTCCCGGCAGCCGCGTGGTGAGTCGCGCAGTATGTGCAGCCGTTAAGTCTCGATGTGGTTAATATAGCAAGCTCTTTTGTCGCGTTATCGACCTTGCTCGGCCCGAGCGCCGCGCCTAAAAACGGCATAAAACCCATCATTAGCTCAGGCGCGTTCGCCATTGCCTTTATAACGTTCGGCACTACGCCAAACATCCCTTGTAACTGATCGTAGACAGCCTGCACGTTTTCGGGAGCATTCTCCCTTTCTACATATGAAATCTTAGCCATAACTGATACCTCCTATTATTGGATTGTTTGTTATTGAACATTCATTCAACAAATGCCAAATTTTTTTTATTCAAGTGTCGATAAAATCACGTCTACAACGTCTTTTAACTGTTTTTTGTCAGGGGTTGATTTTCCTGTAACGATCAGCCCATGCGTGCTCGTAGCTAAGAAATTAGACAGAACGCGTGTGTTAGCAGATTCGGGCAGCTCGCCTTGTTCCACTGCTCTGTCGAGACATTTTAGAAACGAGGACTGTATCTTATTCATTATCCCCTTTACTACTTCCGCTATCTCTTCATCGTGCGGTGCAAGCTCGACCACCGTATTACTGATAAGACAACCCTTCGACCGCTTGTCGGGCGGCGTGCCCACTATAACCTCAAAAAACTTCTTGATGTTGCCGAGGGGAGACCCCTCGCCCTCAAGCACCTTAAGCGTCCTGGAGGTCACCACCTCACCGTAATATTCGACAGCCGTGAGAAACAGCTCATGTTTACCACCGAATGTGTTGTAAATACTCCCCCTCTGTATGCCCATCCTGTCCACGAGGTCGTCAATACTGGTCGCTTTATAGCCCTTTTCCCAGAACACGTCCATCGCCTTAGACAGGGTCACATTTCTATCGAATTCGTACGGCCTTCCCATGTTGGATAAGATACACAATGTTGAACGCTCAGTCAACAATGAATGTCGCTAAAATATTGCTAGGTAGATTATTGATATTTCTTAAGACGGCGTTTTTAAGGGGCTTAGATCGAGCGGCTTTGCCACTTCGGGCTTGCTCACCTTCCAGATCCACCCGTCATAAATGAAGTGGAGGAAAGAAGACCCTGTTATATATAGTCCCAGGACGTAATTGTTGATGTTTATGCCGGCAATGCTGATTCCGGCCAGCAGCACAGTGAATATCCCCGCGTATAACCACTGTTTTTTAGTAACTCTCGAAAAGAGACTCCCCGTGTCGGGCCTTTTTTTATACTTTGAGTTAACGAACAGGTTCACG
>QIHJ01000298.1 GCA_003229065.1 Candidatus Dadabacteria bacterium | reverse complement strand
TGAAGCCGGGCTCCTTGCTGCCGGATATAAAGCCGTCTTGAAGAAGATAGCGAAGCCGGTGTTAAGGAATCTCGACGCACCTAAAGATTCAGAGCTGTCTGTCTCCTTTATTGACGATGAAAAAATGAGGGAGCTTAATCGTGCTTACAGGAATATTGACAGAACGACGGACGTGCTTAGTTTCCCGCAGGGAGGAGGACCCGACATGACGATACTCGGGGACATAGTTATCTCTGTAGACACAGCCGACCGTAATAGCAGGCGATATGGTATAACACGCGAGGTGGAGATTAAAAAACTCATCGTTCACGGGATACTCCATCTGTTCGGATACGACCATAAGAAGAAAAAGGATAGAGATGAAATGAGGGAGAAAGAAAAGGAAGTTTTGCTTAGCCTCGAACGACTCTAAGTACCTGCGTGCTTATTTTGCCTTCTTGATTGAGAGCTTAACTTCCTGAATTGACCTCGTAGTGCCCTTTGTAATTGTGAATACGTAATTCTGATGCTTTATTTTATCCCCCGTTTTAGGAATGGAGCCTACTTCAGACAAGAGGAAACCGCTAAGGGTCTCATAGTCGTCACTTTCGGGAATACCGAGCCCGAGATCGTCGTTTATCATCTCAATCTCTATCTTGGGGTTTATCAGATACTGCCCTTCCCCGGTTTTCCTCCAGAGCTTTATACCCTTATCGTATTCGTCCTCGATCTCGCCAACCACCTCTTCGAGTATGTCTTCGAGTGTTATTACACCAACCGCGCCGCCGTACTCGTCAACGACCACGGCCATGCCCGCTCTACCCTCTTTCATCTCGTCAAGGAGCTCGTCCACCGGCTTTGACTCGGGAACATAAAACGGAGGTCTCACATAGTTCTTGACAGCCTCGTTAGGATCAACTCCGAGCAGGTAAAACGAGTGCAGTATCCCTGTTATATTATCCACTCGCTCGCTGAATATAGGTATTCTCGAGTGCCCGGTTTCCTTAATGAGTTTCACCGCGTCCCCTACCTTGGTGTCTTCGCCGAGCGCGCTTACGTGTATGAGCGGTATCATTATTTCTTCGACTGTTGTCTCGGAGAAGCGGAAAATCCTTTTTATAATCCTTTCCTTATAATCGACCGTCGGGGTCTTAGAATCACCCTCTATCACGTTAATGAGCTCTTCTCGGGTAATGTAGGTGTTTTCGGTGCTCCCGATCAGGGTAAGGAGCTTCTTCGTAAAAATGTTTACGAATATCAATATGGGATAGAATATCTTTGTAGCGACCCAAAGGGGATATATAGCCCAGAGTACAATAGTGTTTCTCTTTTTCTGGAATACGGCTTTGGGTACGACCTGGCCGAAAATTATTATGATCGGCGAGAGTATTAAAACCGTATACAATTCTCCGCCGGTACCGTATTTCTCCTGTATATAGAAAGTCAGCACTATGGTGCTTGTAATTAGAGACAGGTTTATTCCGACAAGCGTGGTACTCAAAAAGCGCTCTATCTGGGAAAAAGAGCTCATGACAAGCTTAGCGCTCTTAGAGCCCCCGTTTGCAAGCGCTTTCATTTTTACCTTGTCGCAGGATATTAGAGCAATCTCTGAGCCCGCGAAAAATGCCTGCAGTATGAGCGTTACCACTATGACGGCAATAACAACCTCAAGCGACATCGGCTACCTCTCTATCCACCCTGTTAATTTTAATCTCGGTTATTCTCTTTCCCGACACCTCGTTTACCTGAAATACCAAACTCCCGTGTCTTACACTCTCTCCTTGTTCCGGGAACTTACCGAACATATCGAATATAAACCCTGCCACTGTTTCGTGGTCCTCCTCTGAAGGGAGCACGGACCCAAGTAAATCCTCACCGAGGTTATGGAGCCCCCCGAACCTGAGCACAGTGAACAGAAACGTGTTGTTAAACTCTTCTATCTTCATATTCCCGGGAATTATAAGGGACTCTCCCTCCCATCTTACCTGGGGTTTTGAAACAACTCTGCGCTCGTCCTCTATCTCACCGAAAAACTCCTCCAGTATATCCTCCATCGTAACTATCCCGTCGAAACGCCCGTACTCATCTACTACAATTGCTATGTGGTTGCGGTTTACCTGAAACTCCTTTAAGAGATCGAAAGCCATCTTTGTCCTGGGAATAAAATAAGGCGCCCTGAGCACTCCCTTTATCGTCTTAGCTTCAGATAAGTCAAAGGAAAGCAGGTCTTTTGCATAGAGTACGCCTGTAATGTTGTCCTTGTTATCTTTATACACCGGGGTTCTGGAGAAACCCCTTTTTTTAATCTCATAGAGCGCCTCTTTCCTTGAGAGTG
>QIHJ01000023.1 GCA_003229065.1 Candidatus Dadabacteria bacterium | reverse complement strand
CCATCCTGGAGCTTCCTCTCTCTAAATCACCGAAACACTGAGTTGTGCCCCCCGTGCAGTTAGCGGGCTGCAAGAAATCGAACACGTCCTGAAGGTTATTATCCTCGATACAATCCCGGAATCTGCCAAAGTCTCCGCTCGTATTACAAGAAGGGTCGCGGTCTGTACCCTGCTGGCAGTTAGCCGCTATTGAGCATTGCGTCAGGCCAGCTGCAGCCTCCATCGCAGCAGCCGCACGGTTTCTCTCGTCTGTGGTATTACAGCTGCCTATATCTTCAGTCAAATTTTGATCATTATTTCCGCATACCCTGTCATAGATATTGTCCAGTTGATTCTGAGATATTGTGCCTTCCGTTGTTACGCAATCGAGCTGTGCTGCAAGGTCTTCTTCACTCTCGCACCTGTGCCCGTCCTCCGTACAGGTACGTGAGGAGCATATAGTCAGGTTAGCTATATTCTCGGCGCAAAACGCTTCTCGCCAGTCAGCGCCTCCGCACTGATTGAAGACGTCCCTGCCGTCCCAGTCCCCGATCTGTTCTCCCCCGAAGTTCCTTCCCATCGAGCCAGACAGATCGAGTATTGTAACAACGTTTGGCGATGAGCCGATAATCTGAGAAATAATTATTTCCAGGTCCTCCGACTGGTTCTCTACTATAGGCGCTCCGTGAGCGGGGGTTACAAGAATGAGCGCTAAAAGTACCGGTAACATCTTCAGCATGCCGGTCTTTTTCTTAAACCTTTTATACATATTCAACACCGTTAGACAATCTCCTGATAGTCGATATTTCCCGATCCCGGTTTACTGAGCGGAATAAACATTCGAGGCCCCTCCGGGTATGAAAGACTCAAACCCCACAGCTATCTCAGTTCCCGTATTAATATTCAAATTACAGTCTCGTTTATCTTCGTCTGCTGAATCCTTACCTGTCACCTGAAAAGCCACCGGTATGAGCCCGGCTGCCCCCACCCCGCCCGAAGGCAGGCTCACATTCTTTATAGGCCTTGCATTTGCTTTCGTAGGAGGAGGGACCTCTATCAAAGGGGCGGGTTTCGTCCCTACGGTATCTGATTCGCAGTCCTCTCCGTCAGGCGGAGGATTGTCCCATAACCTCGGGCCGGTTCTGCAAAACGCATCGTTACCCATGTCCAAGTTAATTGTCAGGTCCCCGGGTGTGCCTGCTCCAAGCGCACCGCCCGGCACCCCCTGGAGCAGGAAGAATAGCGTTTCCACCCCTATTACCTCAAAGCGGTTACGCGCTTCTTCAATACACCTCTCCGCGGCCAGGAATGATTCCTGTCCCTGCTTATAATTACTCATAGCTTTAAAATCACTGTTTGAGCTGAACGATACAGTAAGTGCGAGTACAGACATAACCAGCAGCATAATAAGAGCGAGAATTATAGCGATCCCGTCTTCGTTCCTATAAATACCGGATTTTTTCAATTCCATAGCTATTCCTAATTTATTCCTTGCCATAATCTTATGAATTAACCAAACTCCTCCCTTGCATGGTTCCTCATATATACGGTCGTGGATAACGTTCTGTATATATAGCCCTCTTCAGGCTCGTTAGTTACGCCGGAAGGCGCAGCCACTGTCCTCTCGGCTGCGTCGCCAAGCGCCGGGATCACGGCCTTGTACTGACCTCCGCTTTGCTTAATAGGCTTTATCCTCGAGCGGACAACAATGTAAATCTCGACCGAGCGTATATCCTGCTCCCTTCCCGTGAGCGTACTGTCAGTGAAGTCAGGGAATTTATTATCATTTGCATCAAGCGGCACACCTACCTTTGTGACCGCCCCGTTTCCGTCTTGAAGGTTAAATACAAACTGCATATCGACTATTCCTGCTGAGTTAGCCCCCCCGGCAATTGGCACAAAGCCCCCGCCGTCCAGAGAAATCTCAAGCTCTCTGGTATCTGAATTAATCCTGAACGATTTAGTATTAACTATGGTCATTTCCGCGGGCAGAGCTGCGAATGTCGGTAAAAATCCGTAAATACCGCTTCCTACAGTAACACCGTTTATAAATGTCGAGAGACCGCTGAATGTCGTTATAGGAAAGTTATGCGCTTTGACTTTTGAGAGATCTGACACAGTTGCTAGCTTGGTTACTCCATCCACAGAGGCTTCGAGGATGACGGAGCACTCCGTACATTTTTCAGGCTCCAATCCGCAGTTCACCGTTGTATCGGGATTACAAAGGTTCACCCTGGAGCGAAAACCCAGCAGCACGACTGCGCTTGATTCAGTCTCCCCTATTAATTTGCCTTCTTTGAACCATTCGGGCGGAAGCAGCAATTTGA
The DNA here is from genome assembly GCA_003229065.1 of Candidatus Dadabacteria bacterium. GTDB lineage: Bacteria > Desulfobacterota_D > UBA1144 > Nemesobacterales > UBA2774 > UBA2774. Next base: position 11 of record QIHJ01000023.1, on the reverse strand, counting down.
GCTCGGGGCTC
>QIHJ01000351.1 GCA_003229065.1 Candidatus Dadabacteria bacterium | reverse complement strand
ATCTCTAACAAAATCGCGCCAATGTAGCAATCTTGTCATTCCGGGCTATTGATTTATTCCTGCCTCGGCGTCGCTGTGAAGCGCTCGCCTCCGTCCCCACCGGAATCTCATCTTTTGCTTTTGCCTTTTTCTTCCCCCTTAGAAAAAGAGGAACGGGTCCGCGCGAGTAAAGACCCGGACTCCTTTGAACAAAGCTAAGAGAGTTACTATTGTACTGGACAGACTTTACCGAACCCAAAATAGTTTCGAGCAAGCAACAGTTCTGATCGAGTGAAGAACTGGTCTCCGTTCGGTAGATGCAACAATGTAGCTGATCATCGGGAAAACTAACTGAAACCAAAACAAACAGGTCTACATTCATCAAAGTCAGAAGAGTTAATCATGTACCGGACAGAACTTACTGAAACCAAAGTAAGAAGGGGGATTTAAAAAGGCAAAAGTGGATTCCTGCTTTCGCAGGAATGACAACTATGTGGTATCGGTGCTATTTTTGTTGGGGATTGCTTCGCTTCTCTCGCAATGACTGCTCGAACTACATCTTATACTTTCCGAAGTCCCCTTCGGCCATTCTATCTAAAAGATCGTTCAGCTTATCTTTATCTTCGTCTATCTCGATCTTCTTTGATTTTTCTATGACTTCTTCGTTTACAAATATCGGGGAATCCGTTCTGAGCGCAATGGCTATGGCGTCGCTCGGTCTTGAGTCCAGTGAATACTCTTCGTCTTCTTTTTGGAGGTAAATGCGGGCATAGAACGTATCGTCCCTTAGATCCGTGACTTCTATTTTCGTCACGTTGTATTGTAGCTTTTCAAGAAGGTTCTTCACGAGGTCGTGTGTGATCGGTCTAATCCTGGGTGTCTTTTCAAGCTCCATAGCAATTGAGCTTGCCTCCATAAATCCTATCCATATGGGAAGCGTCTTCTCATTCATAGAGTCTTTGAGGATCACGATCGGGCTATTTGTGAATGGGTCAAGCGCAATTCCGGATACCTTCATTTGAAGCATCGAATATAACCTCCAATTTATATTATACTACAAGCTCTCCCCGAATGGAGTTCTGCAGTCCCTCTGTAATTTTCACCCTAACCAGATTGCCTGTAAGAAGCTCAGGGGCCCTGAAGTTAGCAATCCTGTTTTGAGCGGTCCTTCCCGTGACAAAGTTTTCGTCCTTTTTGCTGGGTCCTTCGACAAGGACTTCTTCTATTACACCCACCCTGTTATTGTTGCTTTCAAATGTAATATCGCTCTGACGTTCCTGAAGACAAGATAACCTTGCGCTCGCGTCTTTTTTCTGAACGCACGCGTCGCCCACTATTTGCGCGGCCGGGGTGCCCGGTCTAGGGGAATATATAAATGAAAAAGCGCTTTCGAACTTTATCTCTTCCAAAAGCGTCATAGTCTCCTCGAAATCCCGGTCCGTCTCTCCCGGGAATCCCACAATGATATCAGTGGAAATTGCAAAATCCACAATCTCGTCTCTCAGTCTGTTTACCGTGTCGACATACCATTCTCTGGTATAGGTTCTCTGCATCTTGGAAAGCACGTTGTTTGATCCAGATTGAACGGGCAGGTGTATGTGCGGGCAGATTTGAGGCACGTCTTTCATAGCGTCTATCATTCTCTTTGTTATATCCCTCGGGTAAGAAGTCGTAAAACGTATCCTTTGTAGGGCATCTACATCCCCTGCCGCTCTCAACAGGTCTCCGAATTTGAAGCCTCCGTGCTTCCAGGAATTCACCGTCTGGCCTATAAACGTAATTTCCCTTACCCCTTTACCTACCAGATTTTCGGTCTCCGTAATTATATCCTCAAGCGGTCTGTTTACCTCGTCCCCTCTTACATAGGGCACTATGCAGTAAGAGCACCTCTTGTTACATCCCTGCTGCACCGAGACAAAGGCAGTGACTTCCCCCGCTCTGTGATAAGGCTCAACATCGAAAAGCTCCTCTATATCGTAGGAGGTCTCTACCGCTCTAATCTTATCAAGATTTATACGGGAAATTATCTCGGGGAGTTTAGGAATGGCTCTCGGACCCAGGACGAAGTCCAGATGGGGAATCTTCTTAAGGAGGCTGTCTCCGTAAAGCTGCGCCACGCAGCCCGCGATTCCCACAATGACTTCGGGCTTCCGGGCCTTGATGGACTTAAACTTACCCAGGCTGCTAAACGCCTTCTGGTCTGCTTTGTCCCTGATAGCGGCTTCGGGTCATCAGTTGCCTCAGCGTCAAGAGCAGTCCTGATCCTGTCAGAATCATACACGTTCATCTGGCATCCGAAGGTTTCCAGGTACAGTAGTTTCTTTGGCATTTTAATTAATTCCCCGGCATTGCTGCACTAAGTATTATTCCTGCGGGCATCGCGGTGAAGCGCTCGCCTCTGTCCCCCTGATTAACTCCCCCCGATCGGGCTTCGCCCTCCGGCCTGTCCCCATTATTCATTTATCCTGTTCTCGCTCATAGACCACAATCACTCGCGGCCTCTTGATTTTATACCCCTCGCTCATACAATACATTCACTCGCTGCCCCCAGCCTCTGTCCCCATTTCAACTTACAATTTAACGCTGTACCTCCGCCAAGTCAAGAAAACTCTTAGGTGAAAAATCCCCGAACATATATTAGTATTATTAAGATAAACTACGTGGACATCTAAGCTTTAACGGAGTGTTTACGGGATTGACATAGTTCCCTAAATTTAGTAGGATGGAAAAAATGTATAAGGGCTTAAAAATATAGGGAGGCTTTCATATGAGTAATCACGCATCAGGCGCACCGTCCCGCGGCGGTCTCTTCAAATGGGTTAATGAGATAACCAGCGATCAGTGGAAGGCTTTCATCGCAGCTTTTCTCGGCTGTACGCTCGATG
>QIHJ01000279.1 GCA_003229065.1 Candidatus Dadabacteria bacterium | reverse complement strand
AAAAAGAATCATTCTCGCCGCATCCTATCCCGGGGGGAAGCGCCCGCATTGGAAAAAATTTGATTGAATCAGGAATCCTAAATTTTAAGGTCGATATAAGTAAATAAAGTAATATTGTGAATATCTTTTCTCTCATATGAATACCCAAGTAAAAATAAAATCCATCAAACTTGAGACTCTGACAATAGGGAACAAGGTCCTTAAAGTATTAGAGGACTCGGGGAACGCTCTAACGGTGCAGGGTGTTTTCGACCATGCTCTTTATCTTCTAGGCTCGAACGACGAGCTCATTAAAGTAATAAGGAATAGGGATTTTATGAGCCCGACGTCAATTCTTGTAGAGGGTGCGGAGGGAGCGGGTTTCAAACCGGCTGAAATAAAAGAAGGCACGAAAGTAATATATAAGGGTAAGGCACTTCTGGCTCAAGACCGCGTATTTACAATTAACCTTGAAAACGCTTCGCGATTTGAGCACGCGGGCAATCTCGACCATGCCTCACTCTTGAGCATAGATGAAATAAATTTAAACCTGAGAATCCTAAGGGATATTATATACACGGCCCCCTCCCGGGAGGGCCTTGTGCCGTTACTCGAGAACGTGGAGAAGCACGGTCCTCTTGAGGTGTTTGTAAAGGAGCAAAAGCCCACAATGTCTGAGAAAGCAAGACCCTATATCGATCAACTGATGTGGGGAATATTCGGCGGTGACACCCGGGCTGTAACAAAAAACGCTGAAGCGATAATGGGATTAGGACCCGGACTCACTCCTTCGTGCGATGATTTCCTGGCAGGCTTAATGATGAGCCTTAATACAGCGGGGGCCTCTATATTCCGGAGTGAGCCTGAAACGGTCCAATTCTTTAAGAAAATTTCAAGTGACATTTCGGGTTTAGTAAAAGATAAAACCACTATTTACAGCCAAAGTTTTTTACATGAAGCCTCAATCGGGGAGGGCCCCAAAAATGCCATTGATTTGATACTCTCGATAGTTGCGATGAGCCCGGAGCAGGTGGCTGAGCACTCAAAAAGGTTAATATCGGTGGGCGCGACTTCAGGAGCTGACATTTCAATCGGCATTTATTACGGGATCAGGTTTCTGACCTCGAGAATAGAGTTAAGGGAGTTAAATGAGTTTGAATAAAATAGCGCTTCTGACATATTCTACCAAGCCCAGGGGCGGAGTGGCTCACACGCTCTGTCTTGCGGAGAGCCTTCAGGAGCTTGGCCGGGACGTACACGTTTATGCCCTTGCTACGGGAAAGGGTTTCTTCCGGCAGGTGCAGGTGCCCTATACTCTCATCCCATGCCCGGATACTGATTATGAAAGCATGGATGAAAAGGTGAAGAGCTACATAGATATCTACACACGGTACCTGGGGTCAGTTGCAAATGAGTATGACATATTCCACGCCGAGGACTGTATATCGGCAAACGCTCTATTAAATTTACGGAATGCGGGCCTTATAGACCAATATGTAAGGACCGTTCATCATATAGATGATTTTACTTCAAAGTCCCTTATCGAGTGCCAGCTTAAAAGCATAGTAGAGCCTGACCATATAGTAGCAGTAAGTAAGCTATGGGAGAGGGAGCTTAAAGAGACCTATTCCCTTAGCCCCGTTGTTATTAATAACGGGGTTTCGTCAAAGTATACCGGGATTTTCTGCACTGCCGATACTAAAAAAGAAGCCAAAAAGAGCTTTAGTATAGGGGGGGAGAAAGCGATCTTGAGCATAGGCGGCATTGAGCCCCGCAAAAATGCGATTACGACTCTCAAAGCTTTTAATATAGCGAGGGCCGAGCTAAAAGAAAAAGGTCATAAACTGGTATGGCTCATAGGAGGGGGAGAGACGCTTTTTGATTACAGGGACTATAGAGAGGAATTCTTCTCTCAAGTTCAAGAGCTGGGCCTCGAGCTTGATAATAATGTTTATGTGCTCGGCAGCGTACCCGAGAAAAAGATGAGGGACCTATACAATTCAGCAGATGTTTTCGTATTCCCTTCCGTAAAAGAAGGTTGGGGGCTAGTAGTGCTCGAAGCTATGGCAGCCGGGGTTCCGGTGATCGCTTCGGGTATAGAGCCTATGACCGAGTATCTCCGGGACAGAGAAAACGCGCTTCTAATTTCTCCCATGGATTTTGAGTCTCTTGCACGCGGAATTACAGAAGTAATTGAAAACGCAGAGCTTAGATCGGGGCTGATGGAAAACGGTGCGAAGACCGCAGGCATGTATAGCTGGGAATCGGCTGCCCAAAAACACGCCGCGTTTTACAACGAGATATTAAAGCAAAGGCGTCTTTCAACCAAGGACAAAAGAGCGGTGGGGCAT
>QIHJ01000043.1 GCA_003229065.1 Candidatus Dadabacteria bacterium | reverse complement strand
GATGAGCAGGACGCTGACGATTTCAATAACTACGCAGCCGATGAGTTCTCAGGTTACAACGTAAACGCAATCGCAATCGAGGTGCCGATAGAGCTTCTCACAAGTGACGGTGAAGTTCACGACGCCACAGATCCGGAAGCTACGATTGGAATGTGGGGAACAAGCTCAAGACCTCAGATGAAAAGATTCAGAGGCCCAGGCGAAGAGCCCAGACTCTCTAAGAGGTTCACTCAGATCCAGAGGATGGCAAATCCTCTGATAAACGAGCTTATAATTGGTATCGGCTCCAAGGATAAGTTCAGCATGGCTCAGCCTAAGAACGACTCGGAGTATGCTGATTTCTTTCTAGACCCGGTGATCGCGCGTGTGCTGAACTCGGTCTATGACGCGCTTTTCGGCCCTGGCATTCTGCCGATACCCGACGTTCCGAGACTCGACCTCTTGCCTATAGTTCAATACACCCCCCCTGTAGCTGCCGAAGGCACCCCTCCGGGACCTATAGCGGACCTCTTGAGGCTTAATACCGGGATCCCGCCTACACCTCCGGATCAGCAGCAGAGACTCGGGTTTCTTACCCTCCTCGACGATGACGACACCAATGACGATCCTGCAGGATTCCCCAACGGGCGCCGCGTGGTCGACGACGTAATCGACTCCGTATCCCGTTTAGCAGTGGGCATCCTGAACCCCGACTTTAATATATTCCCGAACAACAGGATCGGGGACGGCGTTAATGTAAACGACGTACAGCCCTACAGGACTTCATTCCCTTACCTGAACTATGCCCACGACGGCCGTAACAGCCGCCACATAGACCCGGGCGAGTTCGGATGTACCGGCACAGAAACAGGCATTTGCCCGGTTGACTAAAGATGTAGCAGAAATCAATAGAGGGGGCGGAAGCTTATTGTTTACGCCCTCTCAATTTCTTCTTTGAGATTAGAAAATAAGGAGTTAGGAGAGAAAAAATGATCAAGCTAATAATGTTAATTCCGGTTTTGTGCTTCGCAATTTTATTTAACCCATCTATTTCAAACGCTCACGGAGTCGGTAAGGATCATTCGGAAGAGACACGCACTAAGGCCCTAAGCCCTACCGACAGGCTGATCGAGGATTACAAACAAAAGACGGAAAAGGATCCCCAGGACTATTATTACCACTCAAAGCTCGGAGAGCTTTATATACAAAAGGGAAGGGAAGTAGGCGGAATTGATAATTATAACAATGCCGAGCAAGCCCTAATGAGGGCTGTAGAATTAAACCCCGGCGACTACAGGGTTTACCTCCATTTGGGTAGGGTAAGCTCCTACAAGCATGATTTCCACAAGACGCTTGAGTACGCGGATAAAGCGATCGAGTTACGAGCGGATAAGGCGGCTACATACGCTCTTAAGGGAGACGCTCATCTGGAGCTCGGGGCCTACGATGAGACTCTAAAGGCGTATGCGCTAATGCTATACCTTGATCCGGGTTTTGATTCCTATACCAGGGTTTCACGTATAAGGTTCCTCATAGGGGATACGGCAGGGGCGATTAAAGCAATGGAGCAGGCAATAGACTCCGCCCGCCGCCTTGATTTGCCAGAGGAGAATATGGCATGGGCCGAGGTTATGATGGGCTCGCTGTATTTCGACAGCGGTGAGCCCGAGAAGGCAGAGATATACTACCGTAATGCGCTTGTGCTGTTTGAGGACTACTATCTTGCTCTTGAGCATTTGGGAGAGCTTTACTTACAAAGCGGCGAGTACGGAAAGGCAGCTTCTTTTTACCGTCAGGCAATAGATGTTAGCCCGAAACCCGAGTATTACCTGGCGCTCGGGGACGTTTATACCGAGCTCGGCGATAAGGTTAGATCGCAGCAGTTTTACAGCAAGGCACAGGAGCAGTACGAGATCTATCGGCTTGAGGGAATTAAAGGACACTCAAGGGAGCTTATACTCCATTACGCCGATAATAATAAAAATCTTGACCGGGCCCTGGAGCTTGCTCTGCTCGATTCAAAAGATAATGAAGATATCTATGCCTATGACACGCTGGCCTGGGTTTATTACAAGATCGGGGATCTGGCCAAGGCTGAAGATGCCATGAATAAGGCGTTGAGGTTGGGTACCCAGGACGCGCTTTTATATTATCACGCCGGCATGATTCTCTATAAACAAGATAATGTCGCCAAAGCAAAGGAGTACCTCGGGCTTGCCGTGTCGTCAAATCAGCAGTTTGATGATAGCAAAGCAAGTGAAGCCAGAGCCGCGCTTATGGAGATAAAGGAAACTCCCTGAGACCGGCTCATAATAAATTCCCTGCTGAATTTCCAAGCATGGGCGGCGTAGCC
>QIHJ01000342.1 GCA_003229065.1 Candidatus Dadabacteria bacterium | reverse complement strand
AGCCGTTTATCTCCGCTCAAAGGGGTTAGCCGCGTTCTACTTTTTCCTAACGTACACGGTTACAGTCACTGCGGTACGTATATTCGGCGGCAGGTTCTCGGACACCCTGGGCAGGAAAGCGGTCGCTTCACCGGGGCTTCTGGTAGTTTCTATATCGCTTGGGGCTATGTACCTGATAGATTCGCCCCTGAGCGCTGTGCTGGTGGCGTTCGTATTCAGCTTCGGGTACGGCTTCCTATATCCCACACTGAGCGCGCTCGTGATAGATAAGGCTGGTGAGGACGAGAGGGGCAAAGCCATGGGCGCGTTAAACGCCTCCTACAGTATGGGGATAAATTTTCTTGCGTTTCCATTCGGTATAATAGCCAGAGACTGGGGCTACGAAACAATGTATGTCATAACAGGGGCGACGGTGTTCATAGGCTTTTTAATCTTTACGATATTTGAAAAGGGCCAAGATTCTTGAAAAAGCCCAGGGTTCTTGAAAAATTTTTCGTTATAAATTACTCTAGCAGTTTAAGAGAGTACAGGATGACATTTTATGAAAGTTAAAGAAGGAGCCGGAGTGCTTATTGTGTCTCCGGACGAAAAAACCTACCTCGTAAAGGTGTTCAGCGGAAAGTCTATGGGCACTCATCTTGGCGAGATTAACCTCGGTGACGCCATAGGGCTTGAGTACGGGGAGAGGATTTATTCTAACTTGAAGCACGCGTTCCTGGTACTCGAGCCCACGCTCGAGGACAGGATGATGAAGCTTAAAAGAAGGACGCAGATCATATATCCCAAGGACGCGGGGCTGATACTCCTTAAGTGCGGGGTCATGACGGGCATGAGGGTCGTTGAGTGCGGCTCGGGCTCGGGGGCGCTCACTATGGCTCTTGCGAATGCGGTGGCGCCTTCCGGGAAGGTCTACACATATGACCGGAGGGAAGAGTTCTGTGAGAACGCCCGCCGGAATATTGAGAACGCAGGCTATTCTGACTACGTGGAATTTAAGCACAGAGAAGCGCAAGCAGGATTTGATGAGGAAGAAGTAGACGTTGCTATCCTTGACCTCCCGTCTCCGTGGGACGGAATACCGGCGGCAGCCAAGGCGCTCAGAGGAGGGGGCAGGATAGCGAGCCTGTCGCCGACTTATAACCAGGTAGAGAGGTGTGTCGAGAGGCTCGGGCAAGAGGGATTCGTGCTCATCGAGACGATCGAGGTGCTAATCAGAAGTATCAGAGTAGCCAGGGGCAAAACAAGGCCGGTGGACCGAATGGTGGGCCACACCGGTTTTCTCACATTCGGGACAAAGGCCCTGCCCGAGAGTCCTTCCGATTGAGCTCAGTATGCCCCGGACCGAACTTATGCTAGACTTTTTTAGATTGTTGATACTCTATAGAGGCCGTGTGATATGAGGGGTAAGAGAGACCCTCTATTAGTCCTTATTTTCATCCTAATAGCCGGCGTCCTGTATTTCTTCTATTCAGAAGATAAAAAAAGCCTGGATACCGGTGAATACCGTGTGATCGAAGTGCTCGATGGAGATACCGTAATAATTAACGACGCCCGGCGCTCTTCTGTCAGATACCTCGGAATAGATACCCCCGAGGTCCGGCAGCGGGACTCTCCCGGTGAGCCTATGGCCAAGGAGGCAAAGGACTACAACGAAGACTTGGTTGGCGATAAGCAAATCAAGCTTGAACTCGATGAGGAGAAATACGATGTATACGGCAGGATGCTCGCGCACGTCTATGTGGACGGGGTGTTCGTCAACCTCGAGCTTCTAAGGGAGGGCCTGGCGACGGACATGATAATCATGCCCAATTCAAAACACACTGATTCCATACACGAGGCACTCAGCGAAGCCAAAAAGCACAAGCGAGGAATATGGGGCGATCTCCGTGCCTTAAAAGAGCCACCGGGAAACAGGAAGCATCTGATTGATATATCTAAAGCGCACCTTTACTCAGGTAAACGAGTAGTGGCGGAGGGGGAGATTACCGAGACCCGCAAATCCGATAAATTAATAGTGCTCAAAATGGATGACCTCTTCGATGTAAAAATATTCGAATCCGATTGGCCGAATTTTGCGTATTTCGCAATTACGCCCGATACTCATTACAAGAATAAGAGGATTAGAGTGATTGGACGGGTGAAGATATATAAAGGCACCCCGGGAATAGTCGTCGGGCATCCGTTAGCTATAAGGGTAATCCAATGAGCGCGCAGGATATATTACTTAAAGGGGCGCGAGAGATTGGTTTTGAATTTTGGTTTTGAATTATCTGAGAAAAAGTTAGAGCTATTTATGCTCTATCTCAGTCAGCTTAAAGTCTGGAACGAAAAAATTAACCTGACAGCCGTTAAAACCGACCGGGATATTGTAATAAAACACTTTCTCGATTCATTAACCCCGGCTGAAATGATTGGCGAGCAAATAAAACTTCTGGATATCGGCTCGGGCGCCGGGTTCCCTGGGGTGCCGCTTAAGATAGTACGTCCCGATCTCGATGTGACTCTGCTTGAATCTTCCGGTAAAAAAGTTT
>QIHJ01000240.1 GCA_003229065.1 Candidatus Dadabacteria bacterium | reverse complement strand
AGCAGGATGAGCGCTACATTTAAGCCCGAATATCCCGCACTAAAGGAGCTTGGCGCAAAGGTTGCTTCTTTGGAAGCCAAGATTGGCGAGGCCGAAAGAAATGTAGCAGCCTCCATCGAATCGGATTACAAGGCTTCACTTAAAAAAGAAGAAACCCTAGAAGCCAAATACGCCGAGCAAAAAGACTTGGCCCTTGACCTGAATGAAAGGTCCGTACAGTACAATATTCTAAAGAGAGAGGTCGATTCTAATAAGTCCATTTATGAATCGCTGCTCCAGAGACTAAAAGAAACAGAGGTCGCATCAGCAATAACCGCAAGCCACATACAGGTTGTAGACTACGCATCGGTACCCCTGTCTCCTTTTAAGCCCAATCTAAAGCTCAACTTACTATTTGCAGGTTTCTTAGGCATTTTCGGCGGAATCTGCTTCGCTTTCTTCCTTGAATACCTCGACAACACAGTAAGGACTCCCGAGGAGGTTAGAGACAAATTAAGACTTCCGCTCTTGGGTGGTATTTATGAGCTTGAGAAGACTGAAAGGGATATGCTCCCTGTTGAAAAATCGTTTTTACTCGATCCAAGGTCTCATATAGCCGAGGCGTTCCGTACAATAAGAACCTCTATAATGCTATCTACTCCCGGCAACCCTCCGCAAACAATACTTGTTACGAGCTGTTTCCCATCTGAGGGGAAAACTACAGTATCCATAAACCTGGCATCATCATTCGCTCAAGCCGGAAACAAAGTGCTTTTACTCGAGGCCGACCTACGCCGTCCAAGGATCGGCAACATACTCCAGTCAAACGGCAATGGTCTGAGCAGTTATTTAACCGGCAATTCTTCTTTAGATGAAGTAATAAAAGAATCGGATTTACCCAACCTCTCGGTACTCTCTGTGGGCGCCCTGCCTGTAAATCCCTCTGAGCTCTTGGGCTCAGAGCAAATGAGAGACTTAATCGAAAAACTCAGGGACGAGTTTGAGTACATTATTGTTGACGGACCGCCCTCACTTGGATTCGTCGACGCTCACCTTGTGTCCAACATTGTCGATGGCGTAGCTGTGGTAGTCAGGGCAGGAAGCACACCACGGAAATCAATCAGGGAATTGATAGACAAGCTAGGTAGTATAAGAGCAAATTTCCTGGGTATTATAATCAACGGTATAGAGCTTAATCAAAGCGGATACTACTACAAGTCATACAGCTACTATTACGGCGGTAACGAAGAAGATTCAAAAGGAAAAGATCCCTATCTTCCGGAACATGTAACAGAAGAGAACAAAAATAGTGATTTCCAGTCCCCCAATAACCCCACATCTTGATATTACACGATTCGCTATTCAACAGTTATGAATCTATCATTGCGCTCTCGTTATAAGCAAATATTCGCAGTAATTGTCCTCATTACCATTGTAACGTTCTTAGTAATAAACTCCTTTAAAACCTGGCTTGCTTACTCATATACACAAGGCCCTCAGCCTGAGGGGCTCAGACTAGCGTCCAAAATCGAGCCTCAAAATCCCGACTACTATTTTCTAATCGCTTACTACCTAATGGAATATGACTACCAATCATCATACGATACAACAATGGAAGAATACCAAAAAGCCCTCACTCTTTCCCCTTTCAATCACAATTACTGGTTTTATTTGGCTGAGCTTTTATATGGCGCGGGCCAACGAGAAAAAGCGCTATATGCCCTCAATCAAGCTACCGAACTCTCACCGGGCACAGCATCCCTCAGGTGGAGAGCCGGAATGCTGGCCTCTAAATTAGGAGATAAAGAATCTGTCCTGGACAATCTGAGTGCCGTTATCGAATACGATCGCAACAGACGTACAAAGGCGTTTGTATTGCTCTGGCAATCGGTAGGCAACGAAAACAGTATTTTTGATAGTATCTCAGAAAACGCCTTATCTCCCTATTTTTACTACCTGAGACAAACTAACAGATTAGAAGAAGCCGGAAGAGTCTTTGAAAAATTAAAAGAGCTAAATTATGATACCAGTATTGTAGCCTATAAATACGTATCCGACCTGATTCGTGAAGACGACATAGACTCGGCAAAACAAATCTGGATAGATACCTATGGTAACTGGGATGGGGTATGGAACGGCAGTTTCGATGAAGATATAAAAAACGACGGATTTGATTGGAGACTAAGAAGAGTAGAAGGGGCTAAGGTAAAGAGAGATATGAATTCTTACAGCGGAAAGTATTCGGTTATGGTTAATTTTGACGGTAAGCATAATATGAATTTCAGACATTTGTCTCAAGTAATCCCTGTTAAAGCGAGAAGTGAATATACAATACGGCTATTCGTCAAAAGCGAC
>QIHJ01000168.1 GCA_003229065.1 Candidatus Dadabacteria bacterium | reverse complement strand
TCAGCTTCAGAATATAGATATACACATAGACATGGCTATCGAACAAGGCGACTGGCTCGCCGCTCTGTGCTCATGCTACGCAAAAAACTCACGTACCGGGGAAAACGTAACAATCAGCGGTAATGTGATGGTAAAGATCACGGACGGTAAGCTCCGGGGCGGTTATGAGCACTGGGACTTTATGGGTTTGTGGGATCAATTGGGGCTTCTCCCGGGCGAGAGCTTTAACAAGTGTCTCCACGGGGAAAAACTGGCGTAGGGCATTTTTAGCAGAAGATCAATTTTGATCCTTCGACAATGCCTGTCCTGAATTTATCGAAGGGCTCAAGATGAACGGGTTCTGATCGAGTCAGAAATTAAGAACATAAATTTCTGCAAATAGGCAAACGGGGTTATAATACATGCCTAGTCTGGGTCCTCAGGTATATAATCCAAACGATACTGGACACATTTAAGATAATTCGGATTTCCAGCTCTATCCCGGATTATTCTCGGGTCGGAAGTCGCATGCGCATATCTACTTACAAGATCGCCAGGGTCACTCTGGTTTTCATTCTATTGTTCGTACCACTCCTCCTTTATAGGTATCTGAGCGGGAGCCACACCGAATACTGCCCTTTCTCCCACAAGATGAGCGACACTTCTGAGTGCGTAATCCTACATGTTGCACAGGACAGGGTGCTCGTGCGTCACTCTGATAAATACACAAACGAGCATTACTTTGAGATACTAGAGTCGGGCGCCTCACAGAAATATGACGTGCCCGAGTACACAGGCCCCAAAACTCCGATGTTCAGAATCAGAATGGTAGAGAATGAAAAGCGTACAGTCTCTATAAACGGCGAAAAATATGTGCTCTTGCCCATCGAAGAATCTTTCAACTAACCCCATTTTGGACGATTGATATCGGTTATAATATATAAAAGGATTTTCGGTATTAATATTAGAATGTCCTCATGTCACTTTTATTAAAGGGATGGATTATATGATGCTTAAATACACGAGGTTATTTATAATAGCATTACTTTCGGCGGGGATACTTACCCTTACCTACGGGGGGTGCGGTACGAGCGGCGGAGACGGCGATCAGCAGATGGCTGAAGACACTGGTGATCAGCCAATGGAAGACCAGCCCGAGGATATGGGGGGAATGGAAGATCCGCCCGGGGACACCGGGGGCAGCGATATGGGAGATACTTCATGCCAGGGGGACGCTTTTTCGGATACAACCGTTACAGCGTCTTTGAGACAAATCGAGTGCCTGACTGATTTCTTCATTCAAACAGGTGTAGAATCGATGATCCAGTGTTTGTGCGATAGTCCTGAAACCGGGCCTTTCATACTTGATATAGGGCCATCGTTCGGCGGATCCAACAACATAGTGTTTGAATTCCAAAACGAAGAAGTCTTATTCCTTGACGGGGAACCTCTTGATTGCTCGAGTATGAACATAACATCAGGCGGATTCTTTGAGGACGACCCGTTAGTACAGGTCGGGACGATTACGAATTTTGCCGAATCCTCTCCGGATAACCTTGGCTTTACTGTAAATATTACAGATGCGATTACATCCGGCTCACTGGGAGCTCCCGTAGTGAACGCGTCCTGCGACTTGTGCTCTTTAGACGAGCTGCCCGTATGCGCCCCCGGGCTTTAAGACGGTTACTCATTATTACAAACCAGGGGAACATGCTCTCTGTAGACGGCGGCTGGATTGCCAGATAAAAAATAGGGATTATATTAAGTTAAAAACAGCCGGAGGTGACTTATGTCGCTAGATAGCTTTGTATATAAGCTATGTACAGAGGGCAAAAACTTTGCAGCCGTTGCAACCGTAATGCCCGACGGGTCGATTCAGACGGTGAGCACATAATAATTAATACGGCAGAAGGCAGGCTGAAAACAAATAACCTCCGAAAAGACAACCGGGTAGCCGTGGCGATTGTCAACTCTGACAACCATTATGAGCAGGCTATGATAAGAGGGAGTGTCGTTCAGGAATCACATGATGATGCTGACGAGCATATTAACTCTCTTGCAAAAAAATATTTGGGTTTAGATGAATATCCTCACCGCCAACCGGGCGAGGTGCGGGTTAAATTAAAAATTAAGCCCGATAAAGTTTTTAAGATAGAAGGGTAATATGCCGACATAAAAAAGACCCTTGAGTAGTCAATCATTCTAATCAAGAGCCTTTTTCTAATTTATATTGCAGGAACTTCTTATGAATCTGTTGAGCTGCTTAAGTCTGTCTGGGTGGTATCTTCTGTAGTTGCGCCTTTATCTTTTCCCGCTCCGCATGCATAGGAGTCGGATGAGAAAATAGCGAAGCTGCC
>QIHJ01000224.1 GCA_003229065.1 Candidatus Dadabacteria bacterium | reverse complement strand
GGCCGAGTCTTTGCTGATTACCTTAACAAGTTGATTCATGATTGTGCTCTATTCAGATTATAGCAAAATTAGTATGAATTTGGCAAGATACAAGATTTATTTAACCACGAATGGGCACGAATGAACTCGAATTGAAACTAAGTAATTCTATTTAATATCAATATGCTGTGAGCCCGTTCGTCCTGAGCCCAGTCGAAGGACGTATATTTTTGTATTTCATCCTTCCCAGCTTCGCACAAGGCTACTAGTCTTCATCAAAGACTACGCCCCGGCAAGCAGTCGCTTCGTTCTCCCGAAGTGACGTCCTTTAAGAACATCAGAATGTATGATTTAATTCTCAAATCCTCCGAATTATACAGTTGTTTCCAACACTTACTTTACTTTCTTCGGGTTTTACATTACATTTAGTAAAGTAAAGCTACACTAAGCGACGTAAAGGTATTATAATTATTACAGGATTTCTAAAGGAGGATGTTGGATGATTCGCTTAACAATTGCGGCGTTAATACTCTTAGCATGTTGGGGCTGCGCAAAGAAAGAGGTTCATCAAGCGCCACAGAACACTATTGCGGTGGGGACGGTAGTCGACGTACACTGGCCCTCAGAGTTCGGGAACCATGAGTTCAATATGGGTGACGGTGATATAGTTTCGGGGCGGTACGGCTGGTACAGACCTCCCGGGAGCGCTGCAATTTATCACTTCAAACAGGACTACAATGTGCTCATAATTAAAAAACCCATCAGCCACGCCGCTACTTATATCGTATTTGATCCTGTTACCGTAGACCCCAAGGGGGTTCAGAAGCTGCTTGGCAGAATCGACGGAGAGCTATCGGACGTTGACTTCAATGAGGGCGCTCTCAAGCCGGGGGACTTGATGTTTATTACCATCAAGGACTATTACGGTGCTAATAAGATAGTGCTCGACTTCAGACGCGGGGAGTATAATGAACCCCTGGCAAGCGTATCGTTCCTGAACCATTACAGGAATTTCCGTACTGACGAGCTTGACCCCGCAGCTCCTTATATCCCTTATCTATCAGAGATCGAGTAAGCGGGGACGCTCTGAATTTATATCCGTTAAAGCTGCCCAAGAAACTGCGGACAGGCCTTTATACTCAGTAAACAAAACCCCATGCTAAGTTAATAGTGCTCTCATTCCTTATATCGGGCGTCGCAATGTTTCGGTATGCGTAATCGAGCTTTATAAAGACCGATTTTGCGAACGTGTACGATAGCCCGCCTGTAAATACCGTTCTCTCAAAGCGGGGGTTATCGAATAACACGTCACGGGGCTGGAACACGGTGTCGTAATAATCCACCCTTATAAACGGCTCCAGGCGGTGAAGGTAATCGAGGCCTACATAGTTATTGATGTTGAACCCGACCTCTCCCCACATGGCGAGCGCATTATCAGAGACTGCGGTCCTGGGCGCGTCAAGGTTATTGGAAAGTCTCGAGTTCCTTTCTGATATTCTATCTGCGTTCCACAGATGTCCCCACATGGCGACGCCGCTTCCCCGCCACTTTTCGTGTCTGAAAATCGTATGTACGTCTAAAAGGAGGTTTATAAATTACACATAGAATGGATGTAAAATTGAGGTTTGTTATAAGCCGTTGCTGGAAAGAAAACACATCTTCTGACACAACCCTGCAGATTGAAAAAATTGGCTAAAAATATACCCTGACCGGCTTAGTGAAGCGGCTATTTATGTAGCTTATGTATCCGATATAGAATGAAGAAGGGACCCCATACAAAAGCGTTAGCTCTTTCACTTTATCCGCTCAGTCCCCGTCCCGGAGCTTCGGGTTGTCGACGACCATGCCGCTCTGGAGGACGTAAATAACACGGTTAAATATGTGGTGCACGTTTGTATACTTCTCTTCGAGCTGAGTTTGAGCGAACTCCAGCATGTCAATCAGCACATCTGAAACAGGCACTCCTCTGTGCTCGGCCTTTTTCTTTACCATTTTCTCAAGCTCTTGGATACCCATGCCTAATAATTCCCACTCTTTCTCTCTGTTTAATTCCTCGGTCATGTTGTTTCTCCTGAGTATTTTTTTTGTATTAAGTGTTATTAATGTTACCTGATTGCACGAATATTAATAAAGCAGAATTATTAATTGCCAATAAAGACTCGACCCCATATACTATAGAGATGAAGAGAACGGTCTTAACTGCAACTCTTTCGGCTTTGATTTTCCTGGCACCGATTTTTCCGACACTTGACGCAAACGCTGAGAAGATATATACCCCTGAATCGATGACTACCCACCCCGAGTGGTATATAAAGGTTACAGACTGGTCGGTATACGCCACATGGAGCGCGGACGCCATTATACAC
>QIHJ01000419.1 GCA_003229065.1 Candidatus Dadabacteria bacterium | reverse complement strand
TTCCGCCGATTGTGAACATTGCCGCTACTATGAGCAGCATCAAAAATCTTTTAACTGTTGTGTGCATTTAAGCACCTCCTTAAATAATATTTGACTATTGATACGACAGAGGGCACTTGTTTGGAGCACAAGTTTTTTCATAATTTCAAATTGGAGTGAAATGCGGCGCTAAAGTCTCAAAACTTAAGATGTGCGAAAGTGCTATGATTCGGAGCTCTGATTAACTATCAAAAAAGAGAAGCCCGGATTAAGCGAATAACCGGGCTTCACGGAGGATGGTATAGGGGTGTATACCGTATTCATACGCCCGGAATACGGAGTTAGATCACATATTTTTTTGATAAAGCTGCGGGGGGATATTAAACGCCGGATTGGCGGGGATATTTATGAAATGGCCCCTAGGCCAAAATCTCGTTTTCCTGGGAAGCCATAACCAATAATAAGCAGCCGTTTTCACTGGATATAGCCTCGTGAACACTGTGGGCGTCGGCCCTTATATAATCCCCAACTCCAAACTTATGACCACCCATAAGGATGTCGCCTTCGATTATATAACACTCTTCGGCCTCTGCGTGCACATGGTCCGGGAACGTCGCCCCGGGGTCCATTCTGACCAGTACTGTAGAGTACTTTCGGCTGGGATCTTCATATAACTGCTTTACTCTGACACCGGCTACTACCTCTGCCCATTCCCCTTGGCTCTCGCGGACATAAAGAAATCCACTGTCTTTACTGGAGTTTTCACTCTGTTCCTCAATCTGAGCAAAAAGCCTTTCTTCAAGCCCTTTGGGTTCTTCCAGGGGCTCGGTATTATAAGTAAGGTCTTTCATAATCTCATTAAAGTAATCGAGATGAGCGGACGCGGGACCGTCCCCTTTCAGCATAGCCTCAAACTCCGCTTTTTCCTCTGTACCCAGTATTCCCAGAACATAGGAAGCGGCTAACTCCTGAATCTCTTTATCGGTGTATTTTTGTGTCATATAATCGTCCTTACACACTACTAAATAAATTCTACAGTTACCACTTTAGCCCCGATAGAGATTTTGTAATAATATACAACCGTACTCTGCGTTTATAAATACGCCCACTTGGCGCAATCGGATCACAATCTTTTTATCCCGGATAAAAATTATGCCGCACAGTGATTAGATCATAAATTTTGGCCGTCCTATTCAAATAAGGCAAGAGTATTCTTGAGCTTCTCCTTCGCGAGGCGGATCGTACTTTTTACCGAACCCACGGGCATATCCAGCATTTGGGATATCTCAGACTGATTAAACTGATAGAAGTACGAAAGCTCTATGACTTTTCTCTGCTTTGGGCTAAGCTCCGTCAAGGCATCCAGGACAATCTGACGTTTCTCAAGCCCCATCACGGAGTCTTCAGGATTGGCGTCTGTATTTGATAATTCTCTCTCAAGAGTATCCGAGAGCTCCAGGGGATTTTTCCTTGAACGCAATTTATCAATCGCCCGGGAGCGTGTGAGCATAACGAGCCAGGTTGCAGGGTTACTCTGCTCCGGATCATAGTTAGATGCGCTTTTCCAGACATATTTATATACATCCAGCATTACCTCTTCGGCATCGTCATCGTTGGACAGTATCTGAAGCGCCAGACTGTACAGGAGTCTGTTGGTCTCATCATAGAGCTTTCCTAGCGACTCTTCATGTTCATTTGCTATAAGGGCGATTAAACTTTGCCACCTAAGATTTCTTTCAGAAGCCGGTTCGGATTTTTTGTATATATCTTGCGACATATCTAACTCGCGGGCAATTTTGGTAATAGTATACTATTTAAAAATAACAGTATAGCACCGCTTTATACTCCTGAGCGCCTATTTTACAATACTTACAATATAATGTGAGCTTAATTTCCTATTCTTACGTATACATAAGAGGAAATATAGAATAGCTATAGCTAATTGTACTTTGGAGTATCAAGATGTACCATATTACAGAAGAGGGTAAGTATGCCTAACGACGACCGAATCCAAGAGTTAGTCTCAGCTTATACACTAGGGGTACTGGACAGCGACGACCTTAAAGAGCTTGAGGACTACCTGAAAAATAACCCCGGATATTACAGAGCATTACTTAAGGAGAACGAAGATGCGTTCTCACAATTATCCTATGTTGTGAAAGGCTCAAGCCCTGCCCCGCAGCTCCGCGATAAGCTCTTAAACGATATCAAAGCCGAGAAAAAGCCCACCATAAAAGAGAGTTCTGTCCCCTTCTGGCAAAGGATACAGCCAATTTGGATGGGTCTTGGAAGCGCAGCGGCAGTGGTAATTATTGTCGTACTCATCGGCTACAGCGTATCTCTTAAAAATACATTGAACGCCCAACAGACTGAA
>QIHJ01000071.1 GCA_003229065.1 Candidatus Dadabacteria bacterium | reverse complement strand
TTAGAAAGATGTAATAACCGAGCACTGCCTCAGCTCCTATGACTATTGTATTGAGGCCGACTACGGTTATACCTCCGTGGCCGAACATCGCGATAATCAGATCAACTATAAATATAGAGATAAACGCTAGCGCAGGCCCCAGGATTATCCCGGCCACGACGCTCAGGTTCACGTGGTATGCAAACGGTATGATGGGGAGAGTCATGCAGACGATCATTAGAGCAGATACGATCCCTATAAGGGGTATCTTGCGCGTCAGCTCCACGCGTCTGACTCTGTATATGCAAAACGCGAGTATCAACCCTGTACACATCCAGCCGGCTAGCACAAGCCAGCCCGGAAGCACTCCGTCGGGTATATGTAGGTGTGACATATATTACAATCCTCTATTCTCTAGTTTCTGCATTCTTCACACTTTCCGAATAATTGGAGAAAATGGGTCTTTATCAAAACTCCCGTCTTTTTAGAAAGCTTCTTAGATATATCTTGGATCGGGCACTCTGTATATTCGATCACCCTGCTGCAGTCTGTGCAGACTATGGGGTGGCGGTGCCCTTCGGGCGCTAATGTGTAGCTGTGGCAGCCGTCCTCCAAGTGAACTTTCACGGCTAACTCAAGTTCTACGAGTGTTTCAAGTGAGCGGTATACTGTTGCGAGTCCGGTACCGGGCAAGAGCTCCTTAACCTTCGTGTGTATTCTATTTATTGATAGATAAGCCTGAGTATCCTGAAGGACTTTCAGAACAGCCCGTCTTTGAGGCGTAAACTTGAGCCCCTGTTTGTGAAATATATTTTTTATATCTTTTGACACGCTGATTATCTTAAAATGCCCACTGACCTTAAAGGTAATACAAAGCCCCTCAGCTCTCTCCGTTCATTATTGATAGTTGCAATAGAATGTTAGCCCGACCCTAATTGAGAAACTTTCTCAATTGTAAATCTAAATGTGCGTGCTGTCAAATTCAGCTCATCAAAAATTGTCCTTCGATGAAATTAAGATTTACAATGAGAGATTATAAGTATCGTATAGCCGATTATTAGTACAATTCGATATCCTTCACCATAAGAAGCGCGTCGCCCGTGTAGCGTATCAGCTCGTGCGGCACTACAGTCTCGCGTTTAACTTCATAAAATCCACTGCGCTCATACAATCTGAGTGCCCCATCGTTCTGCTCAAATACTAATAAGCTCAGCTGCGGAAGCTGCTTGTCTACAGACTGCTGTTCTGCGATCTCAAGAAATTTTGTGCCGATCCCCCTTCCCCTATATTTATCGAATACCGCCATTGCACCTATGTAGTAGCTGCCCGAGTGCTCGAGCTTCGTATAAGGGGCCAGTATAGGATCGATCAGGATAGGATCAATGAGGATAGGATCGGTTTCAGACTCCTCCTCCTGACTTTCGTGTTCTTGGCTTTCGTGTATCGGATAAGCTATAAGCATTCCAAGGACTTCACCCTTTAATTCGGCGAGTACGCAGTTTTTATAGCTAAACGGCGAGTCTTCATTCGAATAACGCCGGGCACCCACGTCAAGGATATTTTCACCCGGCTCGCTGTACTTGGTCCATATATAATCCGCTACCCCGTCCGAGGCTATGCTGAAAAGCTCGGCGATGGTTCTGCATTCCTCCTTTTTGGCCTGACGGAATATGGTTTGGTCTATCAGTTCTTGGTTCATTATTTTATCGTATTTAGATATCACCCGATGCCATATTATCTCTTACATTACTATAGTACAGAAATCGGGTATAATGTAGCAATTAGAAATTGGCGGTATATATTCCTAGCACATTCGTTGCAGCTAGTTTGAAGATAGATCGTCGATGAGGAAGGCATTTCCAAAACTAAACAACTTACTGTCATTGCCGAAAGAACTTTTCTACTAATTTATGACAATTCCGGTAAATTGAAATATATGATTGAATCATGCTCGCTCTAGCAGCGATGTATGGTGGGAGCAACATAATCAATGCTATCATTTGAAGAACTTGGTTTATCCATAGGGACGCTCAAAGTCCTTAAGAAAAAGGGTTTCGAGGTCCCTACGCCGATACAGGAAGTCACCATCCCCGCAATACTCGAAGGCGACAAAGACATAGTGGCCCAGGCCCAGACCGGTACAGGTAAGACTGCGGCTTTCGGGCTTCCCTTTGTTGAGTTACTGGAAGAAAACATGGGTCATGTGCAAGCTCTGGTGCTGACACCTACAAGAGAGCTTGCAATACAAGTAGCCGAAGAAATCCATTCCCTTAAGGGAAAGAGAAAACTAACCATAATTCCAATTTACGGCGGCCAGGCTATTAACCTTCAGCTTAGACTGCTTAAAAAAGGCGTGGATATAGTGATCGGTACCCC
>QIHJ01000059.1 GCA_003229065.1 Candidatus Dadabacteria bacterium | reverse complement strand
GAGTGATATACCCGAGCTTCAGGGCACGTACTTCTTCGGAGACTTCTGTACAGCAAATATATGGTCTTTTAAATGGGACGGAAAAAAAATCGCGGAATTCAAAGACCGTAAAGCTGAGCTCAGACCAAAGCGCGAAGATAAATCAATAAACAGTATTACATCCTTCGGTCAGGACGCTCGGGGAGAATTATATGTAGTGGACAGAGACGGTGATATATTCAAGATAGTATCAGCCGACCAAGCCAAAACAGAACCCCTAGTATCTCAGAGCGAATTCACCCTTCTACCCCCGACACCCGGTAAAGCCGATTATTACAATACCTTTAATGCAACTGGAGCCACTCCAGGAGGCGAAGTTGCTTTCATATGGGGAGTCGGCGGCGGCACTTCAAGCGCAGACAAGCTATGCCGCGGCACGAACCTCGATATGAAAAAATGGAAGCGGTTATTTAGCGTTAAAGCAGACATGCTGGGCAAAGCAAGTTATTCAAGATTTTTTACTAAACGTAAATCCGGACAAACGAGATTAATTCAAGCTATAGACATCGAATCATGCAGGAAGAGTAATATCATTGAAAACACTTTCTAGATATACCGTTACGGCATATAATTGAGCGACACAGTATGGGCCTCAGCTACTACTTAGCCGAAACATAAATCTCTCCGCCCGACTCTGAAAATTCCTTAGCTTTTTCCTCGAGGCCTTTTACACGTGCCTGGTCGTCGGAGAGTCCTTTTTTCTTGGCGTATTCCCTCACATCCTGTGTAATTTTCATGGAGCAGAATTTCGGCCCGCACATGGAGCAAAAGTGAGCGACCTTCGCGCCGTCGGCTGGAAGCGTTTCATCATGAAACTCCTTTGCCGTATCGGGGTCGAGCGAGAGGTTGAACTGGTCGCTCCACCTGAACTCGAACCTAGCTTTACTTAGGGCGTTATCCCTTAGCTGAGCGGCAGGGTGTCCCTTGGCCAGGTCGGCTGCGTGAGCCGCTATCTTATACGTTATAACCCCTTCTTTTACATCCGTCCTGTTCGGAAGCCCAAGGTGCTCTTTAGGGGTAACGTAACAGAGCATCGCGGTGCCGTACCACCCTATCATAGCAGCCCCGATTGCTGAAGTAATATGGTCGTATCCGGGCGCGATATCCGTCGTTAGGGGCCCGAGGGTGTAAAAAGGCGCCTCACTACAGTATTCGAGCTGCTTGTCCATGTTCTCCTTAATCATGTGCATGGGCACGTGCCCCGGTCCCTCTATCATAACCTGCACATCGTGCTTCCACGCGACTTGGCTAAGCTCCCCGATAGTCTTGAGCTCTGCAAACTGCGCCTCGTCGTTAGCGTCTGCAATCGATCCGGGTCTGAGCCCGTCTCCCAATGAGAACGCGACGTCGTAGGCTTTCATTATCTCGCACATTTCCTCAAACTCGGTATACAGGAAGCTCTCTTTGTGGTGCGAAAGACACCACTTGGCCATTATCGAGCCACCCCTGGACACTATTCCCGTAACCCTGCCTACTGTGAGCGGTATGAATCTTAGCAGCACCCCGGCGTGAATGGTAAAGTAATCGACCCCCTGCTCTGCTTGCTCTATGAGCGTGTCCCGGAATATCTCCCAGGTGAGCTCCTCAGGGCTTCCCTCGACCTTTTCTAAAGCTTGATATATTGGCACAGTACCGACAGGCACAGGGGAGTTTCTGATTATCCATTCCCGGGTCTCGTGTATGTTATTCCCGGTTGAGAGGTCCATTATCGTGTCGGCCCCCCACCGGGAGGACCAAACCATTTTCTCAACCTCTTCTTCAATACTCGACGTAACCGCTGAGTTCCCGATATTGGCATTTATCTTTACCAGGAAATTTCTGCCGATTATCATAGGCTCGCTTTCAGGATGATTGATGTTGCAGGGGATTATAGCCCTTCCCTCTGCGACTTCGCGTCTTACGAATTCAGGTGTGATATGCGTCTTTGGAATATTAGCGCCAAAGCTCTGCCCCGGATGGTAATCGGTAAGATAAGAGGCCTTTTCCCTGAGCGTATCTATCTCCTGATTTTCCCTGATCGCAATGTACTCCATTTCAGAAGTGATTACTCCATTCCGAGCATAGTGCATTTGAGAGACGTTGGCTCCGGGCTTAGCCTTAAGCGGTTTTCTGGTGTTTTGAAATCTAATCCCTTGTATTGTCGAGTCCGACTCGGCTCTTCTTACGTAATCGGATGAAAATCGGCTTAGCTCTTGGGTATCCTTACGCTCAGATATCCAAGTTTCTCTGAGTGGAGATAAACCTCTTGTAACGTCTATTTGAATGTCCGGGTCTGTGTAAGGTCCGCTAGTGTCGTAAACGGTAATGGAGAGGTTGTTCGACCC
>QIHJ01000383.1 GCA_003229065.1 Candidatus Dadabacteria bacterium | reverse complement strand
ACAATTACGCAAGCGAGCACGGAATCGATTTGATAGTTATGGGATCACACGGAGTGAGGACAGAGACGGGGGAGTTATCGGTAGGCACGACGAGCCATAAGGTTATGTTCACTTCCCCTTGCCCGGTTTTGCTCGTCAGACACGAAGGGGATTGATATTAGATAGAGCGCTCTTCACTATCTTGATGTAGTATATAATGTAAGTAATATATGCTATTGACAAAGCTTTTTTGTCTATCTATTTAAAAGGAGGGTTTCATGAGAGTAAAGAGAAAAGCTCTTTTAACTTTAGTTATTGCATTCTTTACCATAGGCTACTTTCTTGTAGGACAGACACACCAGACACAAATGGCCCGTGCGCAGGATGAAGGAGACGTCCCATCGGGAATAGAACCCGGTGCGCTGGAAGTTCTCAAGGAAATGTCAGATACGCTGAGCTCACAACAAAAGTTCAGCTTCGATGCTGAGGTTAGCTATGACGAGCTCCTTAATTCGGGGCAAATGATAAAACTTGGGGGTACAATAAAAATTACTGTAAAGAGGCCCGACAAGGTATATGCGGAATTCTCGGGGGACGAGGTACAGAGAAAGGCCTGGTACGATGGTAAAGAGCTTACAGTGCTTAATCAGAAAAAGGATTTTTACGGAACGATCGATACGCCCGGCACTATAGACGGAACTTTGGACTATCTGATGGAGGGCTATGACTTTACGCTTCCGTTAGCCGATATTGTGCACACTGACCCTTACGGCTCCTTTTCAGATGGCGCTGTAGAGGGGCTGATGGTGAGTGACAGCATTGTCAGAGGCAAGGAATGTTCACACCTCGCATTCGTCGGTGAGCTTATAGACTGGCAGTTATGGGTTTCTACAAAGAAGCCTGCTCTCCCCTGTAAACTGGTTATCACCTATAAGAGCGTGGAGGGAGTCCCTCAATATCAGGCAATATTTTCGAGGTGGAACCTGGAACCGAAAGTGCCCGACTCATTTTTTAAACCGGATCTGCCTAATGACGCAGTCAAGATTGATTTTATAGACGAGAAGAAACACAGGGGGGATAAATAATGGTATCGGACATGAGAAATAATACGAAGAGATATACTGTATTGGCTGCTTTCTTATTATTAGCAGCGTTATTAATAGTTACAAGCGACGCATTTGCCCGCAGGGGTGGAGGAGGAGGGAGAGGAGGGGGACAGATGAATAGCGTCAAAAGGGGGGGCGGCGGGTTTGGAAACGGCGGTAACGGAAGCGTCCGGTATTCGCGTCAGCGAAACACTCAGGGTAACAGGCGGAGCACTCAGAAGAGAAACCCTTCACAGGGATCAAGGGACATGATCGGGAAACGCCCCAACAACCCAAACAGGCCTAACAATCCCAACAGACCCAATAATCCAAACAGGCCTAACAATCCCAATAGACCTAATAATCCGGGTAACAGACCCGGGTATGGGAATAACAACAATATAAATATCAATGTTACTAAAAAATACAGTAACAAAAATTATTACGGTGGCCACTGGAACTCATGGGGCGGCTACTATTCCTCAGGCTGGGCGTTTGCAAGCGGTCTCGTCATAGGGGCTGCGATTGCGAGCATTCCTCAACAGTCTCAGACCGTGTATGTAGCGGGCGACACATTCTATTACTCAGAAGGTGTGTATTACGCTCCGGAGGGGTCTGAATATGTCGTTATACCACCTCCTCAGGGCGCGGTTGTCACAGAGCTTCCGTCTTCCTGCACGACTGTCAGCGTGGGAGATTACGATTACCGCGACTGCGGCGGAGCTTATTATTTAAGAGAAGGTGACGGCTACAAAGTCGTAGAGCCTCCGGTGGGGGCAATTGTGAGTGACATCCCCGAAGGCGCTCAGAAGACCGACGTTAACGGACAGACCTATTTTCTATTTGCGGGCGGTTACTACCAGCCGTTTTACAGCGGGAACTCGGTAGTTTATAAGATCGTTCCGGCGCCTGCATAGACGCGTCATAAACTGCCTGTTGTTTTGGTGAATATTCTTTAAAAAGTATAGCTTGCGGCAAAACCGACCTGCTCAAAATTGCTCAGACCTGCGCCGACGTTGAACTTGCCCATCTCCACAATTTTTTTGCCAAGGAGCTTTTCATTTTCATAGTACTTTAATATATCGCCTTTAAGAAGCTCGTTGGGATCGTCTATTACGAACACCACCGTATCTTCCCCTTCACCCCCGTCCGCATAGTTGAGTTTTCCTATATCTTCGGCCATATTGATAACAAGCATATCGTTACCGGGTCCGAGCAATACCGTGTCGTCACCATCACCCCCGATAACGTAATCGTCTCCCGCTCCGTCTTTAATCTTATCATCCCCTTTGCCCCCATTTACCAGGTCATTCCCGGCGCCGGAAGTGATTATATCATTTCCCGCTCCACTGTTGATGTTGTTATTCAGATTCCCGGTATTAATTGTATCGTCCTCGTCCGTCCCTGTTACCACTTTATTTTCTGAGGTTTCAGTTTGCTCTTTATCAGCGCGAGCGCCGACAAGCGTAAAAGTAAGTAGCAATATCACGGCTATGAATAAAACGGCTTTATTTCTCAAAGTTGGTCCCCTTACATATATATATAGTAAGTATAACCAATGGAATATAAAACTTGTCTCTCCATCCGGCCATATGCGCTCCGGATTGCGCTAATATAATTTTTCTGATAATACTAGGAGAGGCATATACGTAAAATATTAAGTTCTAGAAACT
>QIHJ01000233.1 GCA_003229065.1 Candidatus Dadabacteria bacterium | reverse complement strand
AATAAAAAATATAATTGAGCGGGCAAAATGGGGTTTTGCGACATGCATGCTGGTGCTGATGTTGGCAGCTGTACTTGCGCCGGATCAGCATGCGTACGCTGACGAGAACGGTAAGGAGCGCGCTGAGACAGTATTTGATATCGGACTGCCGGAATGGGAAGCCGGGAATGTGATTCCCAGTGAATACGATAAGGAAAAGTTTTTTAAAACGACTGTACAATCCTTTGATTCGGGTCAGGCGCTGTTTAGCATTAACGGTTTTGAATTACAAGAATTCGACAGTGATGAGGTAAATCTCGATAACACTTTCGCCTCTGGTGAGGACTTGGGCGGGCTCGTTGCAGACGTTACGGATTATGATTCGGGGTCGCTGGAAGCGGGTGATATTTTAAAAGCTGTTCCGAGCATAACTACAAAGGACGAAAAGACGCTCGGCATACTCGTGCCGCCTTTCGCATATTTCTCAAAGAAGTTTTAATCCAGGCTCTACACTCTTTTATGAGCCGTGTTTCCGGAATGCTTATTCACAAAGACTTAAGCGGCTTTGGCTGAAGCTCTTCTTCTTAAAAAGTATATAGATGCGAGTATGAGTACTACGACGGCAGCACCTAGTCCCCAAGTTGAAAGCGTAGGTATCGCAACCAGGTTCGGGTTTACGTTTTCAAATACGCATGTAGCTACTGTTCCGGTTGTACGGCATTCAAACCTGCGGCCGTTCTCAACTTCCGTAATTATTATACCTTCATCGCCCTCACATCTGATGTTCTGAAGCTCCCAGCCTTCGGGTACCTGTTCGGTTATGGTCAGAATTACGTCCTGGAAAGTCTGTATATCTTGAAATCGGTTTTCAGGACTTGTTAAGGTAAATTGTCCGGGCGTGCCATCGGCATCAAAATCAAATACAAAATCTGTATCACTACCCGGGTTGGTGAGTAATTCCGTTTGAATGAGGCATGTTTCTACAGGGCCTTCGGCGTTCGCCGAAGTTTGAGTAAAGAATACCGATCCTATAATAATTAAAGCTGTAATGAACGCTATTTTAAAATTTGCCGCAATGTTCATATATTTCCCCTTCTTTTGAATACTTATTTTATGCTATTGATGCTGATGAGTTAAACATAAAATAAGTTAGAACTATCATAACGTACGACAACGAAAAGTTAAAGTACTTTTATCGAATAACAATTGCGCCATGAGTGCAATAGGGTTTTGTAAAATTTGTGGATATTAAGAAAAGAGTATAATAATCTACTTATGTCATCGCGGATAAAAAGAATAATCCTGACTGCAGCGGCTATCATAGCTACTCTATTTATCGTAGAGGGCTTGCTGCGCCTGGCAACGCCCCCTGAGTTCCTTCAGAGCAGCCCCCGGAGCACTGTGTGGCCGTGGGTGGTAACGGACCCGATACTGGGGTGGGCTAACTCGGGGGGTTTTGAGAATAACTCTTTTAGAATAAACTCAAATGGCTTCCGAGGTGGGGAGATTCCCCCTGAAAAGCAAGACGGGGTTACCCGTATAGTTTGTATCGGTGATTCCGGCACGTTCGGCTTATGGTTCGGCAGAAGAGCAAGGAGGAACTGGGACAGCTATCCCGAAGAGCTTGGCCGGATATTAAAAGAGAACGGGCATGAGAACATAGAGGTCATAAACACAGGAGTCGTAGGCTACACGTCCTCGCATACTCTACGGCAGTTAATGACTTACTCGCTTGCTCTTGAGCCTGACATACTTGTAGCGCGCCTTGGGTTTAACGACATAGCCGACCTGGATCATGAATTTTTCAGGGCCTATTATGTGAAAGAGCCTCCGGGCTTTTTAATCGGGAGCCTGATGTACCGCTGGCCAGAGTCGCGGCTGGTGCGCCTTGCAGCGTTCCTAGACAGAAAGCTCGTCAGCATGAGCGTGAAGGCTGATAAAAACGTGGTCTCGCACGAGGAGTTCAGAGCTAACTTGGAGCGCATAGTAGATGCTTCAGAGAAGCGCGCTGTAGATCTATTGTTTATTGACTATCCACTGAGAGACCCCTGGACCGGTCTTCACAAACAGGAGCGATACCTGAGTGAATATTACGGCGTAGAGACGCTTTCGGAGTTTCATGAGAAACACGGTGCGTATCAGGAGATATTATCGGATGTTGCCCGAGGCCGGGGAGTTGAAATTGTGGATACGGCTTCGGCCATGAGGAAGTTCGCAGGGCCTTCGTTCAGCGAGTACGACTTTGTGCATCCAAACGCTTCAGGAGCGCGTATTGTAGCCCTGGAGGTTTATATAGCTCTTGTGGAGCTTGGGTGGATACCGAAGGAGTAATTTGAATGCATTCGGCAGGAGACTATATGTTAGTAGCCTATGAAAGAATGACA
>QIHJ01000018.1 GCA_003229065.1 Candidatus Dadabacteria bacterium | reverse complement strand
CGCACTCGACGCATATTCATCCGCAAACGGCTCGGCCGCTTTGAGAGAAGAACAAGCGAGGTCTGAAGAAATAATAAACCTGGTCGATGAGGTAATAGAAGACGGTCTTACGGGCACATTTACTACCCCTACTATTCACCCGCAGATTGTAGTAGAGCGCAAGGAGGCGAGCGGCACTCTTGGATTCGAGCCGAAGAAGGAAATAGTTCACAAGGACTATAAGCTTCCGCCGTTTGATCTGCTGGACGCCAAGGTAGAAACTGCAATTGAAGTCGACAGGGACGCTGTAATTGAAAAAGCGAAATTAATAGAAGACAAGCTCAAGGACTTCGGGGTATCGGGGAAAGTCACCGAGATAAGGCCAGGTCCGGTAATCACGATGTTCGAATATAGGCCCGCTCCCGGAATTAAAATTAACAAGATCGCCGCGCTTGAAAACGATCTTGCGATGGGGCTCAGCGCTTTCAGCATCAGGATAATCGCGCCTATACCGGGTAAGGACGTAATCGGCATAGAGGTCCCGAACGCCAAGCGGGAAATGGTCGTACTAAGAGAGTTGATTGAAGACCCTAAGTTTACGAGCAGTCCATCTAAAATGACTATCGCTTTGGGTAAGGATATCTCGGGACTCTCGTTTTATATGGATTTGAGAAGAGCGCCCCATCTAATGATAGCGGGCACAACGGGCTCGGGTAAAAGTGTGTTGCTGAATGCAGTGATTACGAGCATGTTGTATAAGGCGAGTCCCTATGAGCTTAAGTTTATTATGATCGACCCGAAGATGCTGGAGCTCTCCGTATACGAAGACATACCTCACCTCCTTCACCCTGTGGTTACGGAGCCAAAGAAAGCGGCTGCCGCGCTCAGGTGGGCAGTAGAGGAAATGGAAAACCGCTACAAGATACTCTCTGAAGAGGGAGTGCGCGACATAGAAACCCACAACAGGAACGTCGAGAAGCTCGATACCCCGGACAAGCTGGAGAGGCTCTTGCCGTATATAGTAATAGTGCTGGACGAGCTAGCGGACCTTATGATGATAGCTCCGAGTGAGATTAAGGAATCTATCACCAGGCTGTCTCAGAAGGCGCGCGCCGCAGGCATTCACTTGATTGTAGCAACCCAGCGTCCGTCCGCAGACATAGTAGCGGGATTAATTAAAGCTAACTTCCCGGCAAGGATATCGTTCCTGGTCTCTTCAAAAATAGACTCCCGCATCATCCTCGACACAGGGGGCGCCGAAAGGCTGCTCGGTAAGGGTGATATGCTGTTCCTAGAGCCCGGCACTTCAAAGCTCCTCAGGATTCAGGGTGCACTTATTTCGGATGAGGAAAGGGAAGGGATTACCGAATTCGTAAAATCCCAGGGGCCGCCTCAGTATAATGAAGAGATAACACATATAGAGGAGAAAGACTCGGGTAATGATCTCGATGAAGACAAGGACGAGCTTTACTACCAGGCTTTGAGAACAATCGCCGAGACCAGGCATGCCTCTATATCTATGATTCAGCGTAAGCTTAAGATAGGGTATAATAGGGCTGCCAGGATTGTAGAGGTAATGGAGAAGGAGGGCGTTATAGGACCGCAGGAAGTTGCGGGTAAGCCCAGGGAAGTGTATATAGACTTAAGTCAAATAGAAGAGAGGCTTGAAAGGTGAAAATAAATTCTTACACCATTATTGCAATTTTATTATCCCTAACATACGCATACTCCTCAGCTGCTGAGGAGCTTGAAATTGTAGTGGATAAGATTCAAAACAAATACGAAGAGATCACGGACTTCCACGCGAAGTTTACTCAGGAAGCCACTGTGAAGGCGCTTGATAAAGTGCAGAAATCAGAAGGTGAAGTGTGGTTTAAAAAGCCCGGGAAGATGAGATGGAACTACTATACTCCTGAGAAAGATGAGATAGTGTCTGACGGGAAAACACTCTGGTTCTACGACGTTGCGGAGAAGCAAGTGATAGAATCGCCCCTCGCTCAGGTCTCGGACACTCAAAATACTACATCCTTACTGTCGGGGCTCGGGAATATTAAAGAGGTCTTTGACGCGAGCTTTGCAGATACAACAGATACGAATAGTAACGGCAACTATATGTTAGAGCTCAAACCCAAGAACGGAGAGGAGCAGTACAATAAAGCCGTCGTCGCTTTCGATAAAGACACCATGGTTGTACGCTCGATATATCTCTACGATCCGTTTGGCAACTTGACCACGATATCTCTGAAAGATATAGAGATAGATAGCGGGGTTCAGGACTCGCTGTTCAGCTTCACTGTTCCAAGTGGCGTTGAGGTAATAAGGCCGCCTTCGGCAATCAGTCCGCAGTAATTTGAAATTCAGGCATCGTATCAGAAGGAGGAAAGG
>QIHJ01000358.1 GCA_003229065.1 Candidatus Dadabacteria bacterium | reverse complement strand
TAAGCTCAAGAATAACGCTATGATGGACAATACGATCAATCGCTGCGGCAGTCATCACCGGATCCTTGAATATTTTCTCCCATTGGGAAAAAGGTAAATTGCTGGTAATCATAACGCTGCCTCGTTCATACCGTTCGGCTAAAAGGGTAAACAAAACTTCCATTTCTTCTTTTTCCTGATGTACGTAGCCGATATCATCAATGATGATAGCCTGGTAGCGGTTCAGTTTTTTTAATAGCTTCGGCAATTTTAAGTCACGTTTAGCTGCCAGCAGTTCCTGCAGGAGAAGAGCGCAGGTGGTAAAGTAAATTCGCTTGTCCTGGCGTATGAGTTCCTGGCCTATAGCGCAGATTAAATGCGTTTTGCCACTGCCAGGATTGCCAAATATCAGGATATTTTCTCTGTGGTCAAGGAATCTTCCTTCCAGAAGTACGTTTAACTGCTGTCTAACTTTATTGGGCACGCGTTTTAGTTCAAAAGTATCCAGTCTTTTCTCCAAGGGTAGGCCTGATTGACGTAATAAGCGTTCTATACGCCGGACTCTTCTGGTTTCGCTTTCTTCTTGAACTACTTCCAACAGGTATTCTTCATACCCCCAGGAATCTTTTCGTGCTTTCCGGGCGATATCCGGATAACGTTTACGTGCTGTGGTCAGGTATAGTTCGCCTAAATAACCATGCAGCCGGGATTGTGTACGTTTATCCATGAACAACCACCTCCCGGATATTTAACAGCTCGTCATAGGCTTTAAGAGATACCGCGTCTATGGCTATATCGGTAATTGACGGTATTTGGCTATCTTTGGTTATTATCTGCCGTACAGATTCAACTGAGAGGACTTGCTCTCGCGATAAAAGATGCCGTATAGCCGATTCTGTGAGACTTTCGCCTTCTTTAGCCGCCATATAAAGTATGGCTACGTATTCTTTGTGGGCTCTGAGGGGATTCTCGCGCTTTAAATAATCGTAGACTATGCGAAAATAGCTCGAAGGGAACATCTCTGACTTATACCGGTAATTTTTAAACGCTCCCGGTTTACGTACCAGCCAGTCTATTATGTGCCGGTAGTCTATGCTGTATTTACTTTCTCCTCTCAAACGGGGGATGTGTTCAACCTTGCGTTGGGCGTACCATACCTCAAGATAATCCACGTAAATTTTGACTAAAACTCTTTCCCCAATCAGACGGCTATGCACAGAGTAAGTGTTATGCTGCACGTGAATAGTACTTGAGGGGCTTACCGTCACTTCTTTCGGTTTGTAGTCGTCCAATTGGCGCACCGGTAGGCGCCGTAATACCGATAGTTCTTCTTCAAGCTTTTTTTGCCGGCCGGCGTTGAGCTGATCAAATATCTTATTCAGGAATTGCTCATATTCCGGTCTCGAACTAAAATCGTGGCTGCCTCTAAGCATTAGTGCTTGAGATATAGCTCTTTTAATCCGGTAATGCCTCTGTTCTACGTCGCCGTTTTCATTGGCTCTGGCGGGATTAGTGCGCTCCGGCTCTACTCCGTAATGCCGCAGCAGAGCTTTATAGCGTTTGGTAAACTTCTCAGGATTACAGTCTTTATTTACTGCCGCGCTCATTCGATCAGTACGGTGCTTTTTTGTTACTCCGCCTAATTCCCAAACCGCGTTTTGATATCCCGCCGATAAACTTTCAAAACTTTCAGAAAAACAGATTGTCCCGGTTTCCCAATTTGAATAGGTTAAGACAAAATGATAGAGTAAATGGTCGAATAACTCTCTCCGGATAGTTATCCCTAATCCTTTCATATAGGTAAAATCTGACTCTGATAATTCTCCCGGTCGGTGTACTTGCGGGAAAAATACCTCTTTGGCCGGTCCTTCCGTTGCCCGCCAGTATTTCAAACGTCTCTGAAGCGTTCGTAACTGGCCATCTTGATACTCGCCTGGCTTCTCTCGTTGTAAATATTCAAAGATTGTTTTAGCTTCCAGACCGGGATTAGCTTCCAGGAGCTCTTTTATCTGCTCCCAGGATGTCTCAAACGGATCCTGACGGGTTTGCCAATTGTGATTCTTTTTGATTTCACTGGGTTGTTTGCCTGTTTTCACGTATTTACGTGCAGTTTTTTCATCCATTCCGGCTTTTGCTGCTGCGATAGCCTTTGTCTTTTCTCTTTTGATGAGCATTTTCAATCTCCTTACCTGTTGATCGGTTACCATTTAGACCTCCTTCCGGTTGGTCTAAATAGTTTACCACCCCTACTTATTTTTCGGGAATTTTAATTGTCGTCGACCGGTAATTATAATTGTCGCTCATCATTTTGATATCAATGATAAAAAGAAATCATCTAAAGTATGGTTAAAATTGTTTTCTATGGGAGGATTCCCTGAACCTTTTGTAAAAGGCA
>QIHJ01000130.1 GCA_003229065.1 Candidatus Dadabacteria bacterium | reverse complement strand
TTCGATTTGTATGACGTCATCTATATAATCAAAGTTAAGTGCTCCCGGTATAAAGTTTTTACCGATTCCTTCTATATCAAAATCCGAGGCTTCGGTTAATATCCCTTCCTCAAGGTAAGCCTTGAACACCGAGCCCACGGGCTCAATGCCAACCACTTTTACCTTAGGGTGTTTTTCTTTCAGATACTTCCCTACTCCGCTTATAGTACCCCCGGTCCCGATTCCGCATATTACCGTATCTACTTTGCCCCCCGTTTCCCGCCATATCTCGGGTCCTGTCGATTTATAGTGCGCTTCGGGATTGAGCTCGTTAAAGTACTGGTTTACGTAAAAAGCACCCTTTTCCTGCGCGATCTTTTGGGCTACTTTATAGCAGCTCCTTTCATCCGAGGGAGGAAGACCCTTGGGCGTAAAAATTACCTCAGCCCCGTAAAGCTTAAGGGCCTGTATTTTCTCCCTGGTTATAGATTCAGGGAGAGTAAATATGCATTTGTAGCCGCGTACGGCGCCGATTAGGGCGAACGCCACGCCCATGTTTCCTGAGGTAGCTTCAACTATCGTATCCCCGGGCTTAAGAACTCCCCTGCGCTCGGCGTCCTCTACAATATAAAGCGAGACCCTGTCCTTTACACTCCCCGTGGGGTTTGTGTACTCGAGCTTCGCGTATATATCGCTTTTTAAGTCCCTGCCGAGCTTATCGAGCCCAACAAGGGGCGTATTTCCGACCAGCATCAATAAGCCCTCCGAGATATTCATACGGGTTTCTTTATCCGCTCCACTATCTTTCTGGCTTGTGCTTTAACCCTTTGCGCACAGAGCTCACTTACACTATCCTTGCTCCAGGTTACGAGACATACCACTTTATCTCCTCATCTTCTCTATCGGCGTATATTTCATCTGCTACTGCTATAATTTCCCGGGCGCGCTCTAATTTCTTTGGCGTGTCCGAGTTTTCTGAAAAGTACTTCTCCAGATAACTCAGATGTCTGATGACGTCGTCTTCCACCTGCTCGATCACTACACGGCTCTGGGGGTCGGCCACACTGTGATATAAGCTAAGGAGTGCGGAGAAATGAATCAAAGACCCCCAGGCGTACGCGAAATCATCAAAAACATTATCGTATGTCTCGAGTATGTCATAAATCCTCTGGCCTATCTCAGGGGGGGTATATGTCTCGGGCGTTTCTCCAAGCTCCCTCGCCCTGACGGAGAAGAGCTTTGCGTGCTTCTTATTATCTGCAACCACTTGCTCCATTACTTTCTTTATATCCGGATCTTTTACCGTTTTTAGCTTCTCGGTGAATAGATCCACCCATGCAAGCATCCCATAGGTATGCCTGCTAAACGCTCTCGCTAGCCGCTTCGGGTCTGACAGAGCTTCCTTTAATTCCTCTGGGTTTCGTATGCTCATTCGCTATTCCCTCACTTTATCTTGCAAAAAATACCCTCAGTACATCTTCTTTAATATGCTTATTATCTTCTCATCACCCTTCGCGGGGACTTCCCAGTCCACCTGCACCACATTTACGCCCTGGCTCAAAAGGGCGTCTTTAAATATATCAAGACCTACATTTATCACCCGGAGCTCTTGATTAAGGACGTCTTCTCCTGCGCCCGCACCTCCGGATTCTCCCGCTGACACAGTCTGTTCCATCTCCTTTAGCACCTGACAAGCTATCTCTTCAGAATCCGCTTCAACCGCCAGTACCAGGTCACTGCCCCTTGCCTGATTGATCTCCTCGGTAATAAGACCCGCGTCCTTAAGCGCAAACTTTGCCTTGTCAGTAGCCATCACGGTTACGGCCTTCTTCACCCCCTCTTTATCCCTAAAGCTTTTGGAAATGCGCATAAGCCTTAGCGCATCTTGATAGTAGTTATCTTTTATCGTGTATTTTAGCGCCACTTCTTTCTCCCTATACTGTATTTGGGCTGAAGCTCTTTATGCCGTCTCATATTCTATAGGACACGAATCAGAAATCGTATTGCTTACATAACAGTACTTTTTAGCTTGCCCGATCATATCCTCCAATATGTCCCGGGGTACCGAGCTTATAACCTTAACAATCAGTTTTGAGTATTTAAAATTCTTAGCGTCGGCCTCTGCGCTGACCTCTACCTCCATATCGTCAATCGTGACCTTGTTTTTTTTAGCCACGAACACTAGCGCCATACAAAAACAAGACGCAAGAGAGGAAATAAATAGCTCCGTAGGCATCATCCCCGTATCTTCACCCCCGTACTCAGGCGGCTCGTCCGTATCCACTCTGAACTGCCTCGCTTCGACCAGCACCTGATAATTCTTTTTCCATACGGCTTTTACCTCAATCATGCCCCACCGCTCTTTTGTCCTTTGTTGAAATACGCCTTTGCTTTAATATCTCGTTGTAAAAC
>QIHJ01000101.1 GCA_003229065.1 Candidatus Dadabacteria bacterium | reverse complement strand
CTTTTGAGGGAGCAGGGAAAGGGGCTTCTCGAGAGCGTGAAGGAATCTTTTCTCTCCGTAGCCACTTTGGGTATATCCAGCCTAGAAGTGGAGACTGCGGACGATTCAGATTCCCTGAGAAAGTCGATACAAAAGGCGTTCACACCTGCCTCGGCATATTCGTTCATGATACTGCTCCTGCTTTATAATTCCTGCGTCGCCACAGTTACCGTTATGATCCGCGAGATAGGCAGGAAATACGCACTAACCTTTCTTGCCGGCAGCTTCGTTATAGCGTGGGTGCTGGCGTTTATTATCTACCATCTGTCGAAAGCGGCGTGAATGAAAGTAAGCGTGAGTGTCTGGGCAAACTTTATATTCATTCTATTGGATTCTGATTGTAAATGATAATTCAGGCGTTTTATAGATTGACCCTGCGTGTAATTTAAGGTTATATAAATATTCCTAATGAGACCAACCTGGGCAGAGATCGACTTAGATGCAGTTAAGCATAATTTCATGCTTACAAAAGAGCTTGTAGGCGAAGGTGTATCTGTATTATCCGTAGTCAAAGCAGACGCCTACGGTCACGGCGCTGTAGAGGTGAGTAAGATGCTTGTAGAGTCGGGTACGGATATGCTGGGTGTCGCATCACTCGAGGAAGCGCTTGAGCTCAGAGACTACGGCATTGAGGTCCCTATACTCATTCTTGGGGGTATTAGCCCTGATGAAGCCCCTTTAGTGGTCGAGCACGATCTCATACCATTTCTCTTTTCTCTCGATGTTGCACAATCGCTTGACGCAGAATCTGCAAAAGCTCAAAAGAAGACTTTGTATCATCTAAAATTCGACACGGGTATGACAAGGCTCGGCGTTATCCAAGAAGATAGTGAGCAGTTCCTCAATGAACTATCCGGGTTTGAAAATATTATCATGGAAGGTGTGCTTACTCACCTGTCGACAGCTTTTACAGATTCGGACGAAAATACATATAATCAGATAAGAGTCTTAGATGAACTTATCGAGCTTGTTAAGGTTAAAGGCTTCCGACCGTCATATATACATGCGGCAAATTCTGCCGCTATCCAAAAATATCCTCAAAGCCGCTATAACCTGGTCAGACCGGGAATCGTGCTCTACGGTTCAGGTAATTATTCAGGTATGGACCTCAAGCCCGTCATGAAGCTAAAGTCACGTATCATACGGTTAAGCCAAGTGCCCGAGGGAACTCCCGTCAGTTATGGTGGTAAGTTTGTTACCAAACGCCCCTCAGTTATTGCCACCATACCGGTAGGTTACGCCGACGGTTATACCCGCAGGTTGTCTAGCAGAGGTATGGTCTCTATAAAAGGAGCGCTCGCTCCTGTGGCTGGAGACGTATGTATGGATTTTATTATGGCCGATGTTACAGACATACAGAATATAAAAATTAATGACGAGGTTGTTCTTTTCGGAGACGAGTTAGTATCGGTAATTGACCTAGCTCAGATCGCCGGCACTATCTCCTATGAACTTTTATCTAATATTGGCAAAAGAGTTCCGCGTATTTATGTTTAGAAAGTTTTTCCCTATATATTAAAATTTTCATAGATATTAAAGTGATTTAAGTTACATTTAATGGCATGAATTTCCGGGTCAAACTTCCAACACTTCCAATTCTATTGTTGTTGCTCACCGCGGCGCCGCTATTCTCTGCTCTCGCACTGGATACAATTAATCTGGGACCTCTTTTCTATATGGAAAAAGATGAGGAGACCGGCGAGAAAAAAATAGACGCTCTTGGACCTTTAATCTCATATAAGAAAGAAGGTCATACGACAGAGTATGGATTCCGCCCGATATTTTATAACTATAAAGATGCAGCGAAAGATAGAGCGGCTTTTGATTTCCTCTATCCATTATCGACCTATAGAACATTTGAAGGGGATACAAAATTTCAGGCATTAGCATACATCTTTTATTATAAATCGACACTTAAGCAAAGCGGTTATAGAGAGCGTGAGTATACGCTCATACCATTTCTTTTTGCCAGACATACAGAGGATCCTGAAAGAAGTTTTTTCGCTGTATTTCCTGTTTATGGAAATATGAAAAATAAATATGGGAAGGACCGGATAAAGTTCTTTTTGTTTCCGCTTTTTCTCCAAACAGAAAATCACGGAACCACTAATACCAATTTGCTATGGCCTTTTATAGGTTATTACTCTGGCAACGGTGTTACTGGGGGAAGGCTGTGGCCAATTTATGGACAAAAGACAGCGGGGGACACACTTAATGATCGTTTTGCTCTTTGGCCTTTGTATCTTCAAACCGATAAAGAATTTTTCGGAGCTAGAGTAAGCTCACTTGCAATTTTGCCTTTTTATTATGGACTTGATATGCCGGGCAGAAAACAAAGAACCTATGGCTGGCCTTTC
>QIHJ01000259.1 GCA_003229065.1 Candidatus Dadabacteria bacterium | reverse complement strand
GGTGATACCAACTATAGCGAAACTCCTTGGACAGTCCAGGGTAGGTTAATGATCTTCATAGATCAGTTCTTCAAATAAAAACAACCAGGTGACCAGTTACTATACGGTTCACCTAGTAAAAGTTTTAATGCCCCTTCTCTTGCCTAGTGCAGGAGAAGGGGTTTTTTTATTTATTAGGATCTGTCAAACGCTCTTTGAATTATTTTTCTGAATGTTTCGGTGGGTTGGTAACCATGTAACGGGAATTTGCCGAATATATATGTAGGTACGCCTAAAATACGGTTATTCCGGGCTTCCTGTCTATTGTCCTCTATCCTCTCATACATACTTCTACTCTTTAGCACCTCTTTTAACTCAGCTTCATCCAAACCGGCAATAGAGCCTATTTCAAGGAGTATATTCATATCCCCTATGTTCAGTCCTTCCTTAAAATAAGCCTCAT
The DNA here is from genome assembly GCA_003229065.1 of Candidatus Dadabacteria bacterium. Classification (GTDB taxonomy): domain Bacteria; phylum Desulfobacterota_D; class UBA1144; order Nemesobacterales; family UBA2774; genus UBA2774. Next base: position 1,956 of record QIHJ01000259.1, on the reverse strand, counting down.
AAACACTCTCGTGAAATTCTTTGAATAGACCTTTGGTTTTGGCAAACTCCGAGCCCTCTAAGCCGAGCCTTGAATTTGCTCCGAACCCCGGGAGTTTTATTTGGAACCCGTCTTGCCTGGCCATCTCCAAAACCCCCCTGCTAACCCTGATTGACTTCATTGTTTTTGAGCGCTTCCTTCCCTCAGGCGGGAATTCAGGATGTACCTCAAAACCCTTCCATTCGATTTCCATCTCAAATTCTTTTGATAGTTCATTCAAGCTCTTAGACCCCAGGTAGCAATAGGGGCAATTGTAGTCGTAGAAAACGGTGACTTTCATAATGTTAGTTTCATTATATAGTGTCCTCTGAATCGGGTCAAAATAGGGTGTAACTATTTAGATTTAATTTGGGAGTTCAAGCGGTAAAGAAATATGGCTTCGTGGATCTAGTGAATATGGCGGTTTATCTTTGGCCCGCCTTTAATTATTTTGGGTTCGGAAGTTTTGAGCATGGAATTTGGATGCATTCTAAGCTTCGATCAACATGGTACTGTTCCTCGCTTGCTCGAAACAACTCCCCTAGGAGGGGGGAGGAAAGAAAAAGGTTTCCTTCCCCACTTAGGGGTGAAGGTTAGGATGGGGGATTGGATAGAGCGATAGAGCTGAGGAAGAATCCGGCTAATGCAGAAAGGAAGCTCTGGCAATATCTTCGTCTCAGACAGATCGGCGGGGATCAAGTGCGCAAGGTGCAGGAAGGGGGAATAGTGCATTACAGGGGAAGAGAGTTCAGGGTCGGAAGCGCGTTCAGAGGATACCCGGTGGCTATACGAGAGACTGAGGTGAACGGGGTGTTTAACGTGTTCTTCTGCACGGAGGTAATTGCGCAATTCTCCTTACTTTAGTATTATGAATACTGTAACCCATGTCCCCGAACACCTGTTACCTATGTGTCCGGTCTATACAATCCTCCCCCTAGAAGGGGGAGGAAAATTAAGTCAGGAGGTCTGAAATCAATGTTTGAAATGTCTGAAACCCGTAAACACCATAGCCATACCGTGCTCATCGCAAGCCTCTATGATATCGCTGTCCCTTATGGAACCCCCAGGCTGTACAATTGCTGTTATGCCGGCTTTGGCGGCTTCGTCTATACCGTCTCTGAAGGGGAAGAAAGCGTCTGATGCAAGCACAGCTCCTTTTGTAGGAAGTTCGGCCTTTATCGTGGCTATCTTGACCGAATCGACCCTGCTCATCTGCCCGGCTCCTATTCCGACAGTCTGCCCGTCATTTGCAAAAACAATGGCGTTTGACTTTACGTGTTTACATACCTTCCAGGCAAATTTAAGCGCGCTAAGCTCTTCATCGGTAGGCTGACGTTTGGTCTCTACCCTCATATTACTGAAGTCATTTTCAATGCCCGTGTCCCTGTCCTGCACCAGCGCTCCGCCTACGACCTTTTTGAAGTCGAGTCCGGCCTTTACAACATTATCTAAAGGCAGGGTTTTCATGACTCTGAGATTCCCTTTCTCGGAAAGTATCTCAAGGGCTTTATCCGAGTAGCTGGGAGCTATTATTACCTCAAGAAACATAGCCGCAAGCTCCTTAGCCACGGTGTCGTCCACGTCCCTGTTAAATGCGACAATACCGCCGAATGAGCTTACAGGGTCGCACGCCTTGGCCTTTAGAAAGGCTTCCACTACCTTCTCGTCTGTTGCGACTCCACAGGGGTTATTGTGTTTCACAATCACGCAGGCTGTCTCCTGGTAGTCCTTTACCGCCTCGAGCGCCGCATCCGTATCATATATATTATTTAGAGAGAGCTCTTTACCCTGGAGTTGTACCGAGTTTGAGATACAAGGCTGCTCAATATCCGGCTCGACATAAAAGGAGCCTTCCTGATGAGGGTTTTCTCCGTATCTGAGCTTCATTCTCTTCTCCATATGTATGGTCAGGCTCTCTGGGAATTTTGTCCTCGCCCC
>QIHJ01000379.1 GCA_003229065.1 Candidatus Dadabacteria bacterium | reverse complement strand
AGATACTGTCTTCTGAATTCAAATATTTCCTTTAGCTGTTTTTTCACAATGAGCTCGTTCGCTACTCTTGTAAGCGGATCAAAGGGCAGCGCGTAGTGCACCAGGTCTTCGACCAGGACTCCTCCGGGGATTTGGGTGAATTTGTGTTGGTGGTGCCAGAATTTATATGGTCCTGAGCGCTGCTCGTCGACAAAATAAGCGGGCTCCTGTACGTGCGTAATTTCGGTTACCCACTGCATACGGAAATTTAGGAAAGGCGTTACCGTGTAGGTGACTAACATCCCGGGGTACATATGTGTATCTACATCGGAAGTAATATTAAAATCGAGCCAGGGGGGAGTTATAAGCGGCAGATTGGAGGGATTTGAGAAAAAGTCCCATGCCTCTTTTCTTGTAATCCCAAGCTCTTGCTTCTTATGTAGTTTATATAATTTCAAGGGGTTCTCTTTATTTCCGGTACATAGATGAATAGGCATTTATGTGCGGCGGTATTACCGGAGTGCTTACTTCGCACAAAGTTAGTGTACCGGAATTTCAAAAAATCTCAGACCGTAAGCATTGGTGGGGGGGCTTTATTCTGATTTTAAGGATTAAAATCTTTTATCGGTATTTTGTAGCCTCGCTCACTTTTGCTTATCGGCTTTCCTATGTATAATCCTTTCTCGTAATGAAGATAGTAAAGCTTAGAAAAAACGATTCCGAGAAGCACCTTAGGGGACTAAGGACGAGTGTATCTGTAAGCGACCCCGAGCTTGAATCGGTTGTTCGAGCAATTGTCAATGACGTTAAGCGCGGAGGTGACAGAGCTCTATTTAAATACTCGAAGAAGTTCGATAGAGTTGAGCTTAACAAAAGAAAAGTAAAGGTAACCGAAAGAGAAATCGAGAAAGCTCACGAACAAGTTTCCAAAAACTTAATATCCGATCTCACCTTGGCTGCAAGAAGAATAAGAGAATTCCACAGACATAAAATGCCCGAGAGTAATTTGTTCAGAGATAATCTCGGAAATGAGCTCGGATGGCTTATCAGGCCGATCGAAAAGGCGGGTCTTTACATCCCGGGTGGCAAAGCCGCGTACCCTTCGACGGTTTTAATGACAGCAATACCGGCAAAAGTGGCAGGCGTGGAGGAAATTACGCTTGTAACACCTACACCCGGAGGAAATATAAGCCCTGCTGTCTTGGTTGCGGCAAGGATTGCGGGTGTGGACTCCATATATAAAGTAGGCGGCGCTCAGGCCGTAGCTGCTCTGGCCTACGGTACGGAATCGGTGCCGAAGGTGGATAAGATAGTGGGGCCGGGGAACATCTACGTAACTATTGCAAAGAAACTCGTATTCGGTGAAGTGGCTATAGACATGATCGCGGGGCCGAGCGAGGTGCTGATAATATCTGACGGAAGCGCCCCCGCAGCGTGGGTGGCTGCGGATTTATTGGCGCAGGCCGAGCACGATGAGATGGCTGTGCCTATACTCGTTACAGATTCTCAGAAATACGCAAAGGAAGTTAAAAAAGAGGTTTCAGCACAGCTAAAAGCGCTTAAAAGAAAAGATATTGCCAGGGAATCGGTGAAGAAACAGGGAAGGATATTCGTTGTTAAATCGATCGATATGGCGGCTCAGGTCGCGAATATGTTGGCGCCCGAGCACCTTGAGCTGTGTGTGAAGAAGCCAAAGTCGCTCCTGAAGAAGATAAAGCACGCGGGCGCGATATTTTTAGGCTCTATGTCTACTGAGGCGTTCGGGGATTATATTGCAGGCCCGAGCCACGTGCTCCCCACGGGAGGCGCTGCCAGGTTCTCATCTCCCCTGAGCGTTTATGATTTTCTCAGAATGCCGAGTGTGATCTCGATCTCAAAGAGAGGATTCAGTGAGCTAAGCGGCTCCGTAATGAACTTGGCTTATAGTGAAGAGCTTGAAGCGCACGCACTATCGGTGAAAGTTCGAGCCGGCTCTTGAACCCGGACTATCTCGTTTCATTTCCCAGGCTTATAGGTCATAATCATAACAAGATATAATAATTGACGGCTATGGATAAGGATAAAAGCGCATCGGCAGCGGGCATTGTAAAACGCAGAGTTAAGCGGAATATTAAAGAGATACAGGCCTACAGTGTCCCGCATATAGATTGCAGAATAAAGCTCGACGGCAACGAGAGCCCGTTCCCCCTTCCACGGGAGATTAGGGAGAAGCTGGGTGAGGCTTTAAACGAGGTAGATATAAACCGCTACCCTGATCCTGAAACGAGAGGGCTCAGGGAAAAGATCGCCCGGGCAAGCGGTATTCCGACAGATGGAGTTCTATTGGGAAACGGGTCTGACGAGCTTATAGGGATACTCGTTGAGACCTGCACAGGCTCGACAGGGCGAGTGCTCTATCCAACGCCCACATTTTCGATGTACGGTCTTAC
>QIHJ01000070.1 GCA_003229065.1 Candidatus Dadabacteria bacterium | reverse complement strand
GGCAACAAGACTTCGGCTCCCAATTGTTTTCCCTATCCTATACTTAAGGTAAAAGAGTAACGGCATAACGATGAGCGAGACAACGGCAATTATAATACCAAAGACACTAGGCCCCGGGTGCTCGCGTAAATAGAGCTTTTTTAAAGATACGAATAGAATATAAGCACTTAGTATAAAAAAGGTGTAAGCAACAAGTTTGGCCGCCTTTGACTCGATCTTCTCTTCCTCCTCCGGCGTTAATTTATCACCCGCGGTAAAACGCCGTATCATCACGCCTCCCGAAAGGGACTCAATGAAGCTATCAAGCCCGAACCCCACCAAAGCTACGCTTCCTGAAATTGATCCCAGCAGAACTGACACTATTCCTTCTATTAAATTGTACAATACCGTGAAGACTGAAAGATAGAGCGCCTTTTTGTGAAGCCTTTTGGTATCCATTAACCCTCTTTCTTTAATTGAGTTTTCCAACCTAGACGTCCTATTAAAAAACCGGGTTATATATAATCATCTAAAGCTGTACAACACTCTATAATCATGGAACCGCCTATACTACTTCTCATCAATGGAAAGGAGGCTGTTTTCCATGAAGCTGAAATACCCGTCTTTGCCGACTATGAGATGGTCGAGCACCCTAATATCCAGAGTATTCGCGGCCTGTGCGATCTCTTGTGTGAGCACCCTGTCTTCCCCAGAGGGCATGGTGTTTCCGCTCGGGTGGTTATGTATGAGTATTATGCCGGACGCGTGATGTGAAAGCGCAGACTCTATAACACGCCTCGGGTATACGGCCACGTTATCCACAGTGCCTTCGTATAGAAGCGTGTGCTCGATAACTTCGTTTTTCACATTCATGTATATGACCATGAAAGCTTCGTTCGTAAGACCGGCTAATTTCACCCGAACGAAATTAAGAACGGATTCGGGAGAAGAAAGCACGTCACGCTCCATTATTTCCTCAGACAGGTAAGTACAGTAGAGCTCCTTTACGAGTCTTATGAGACTAGCCGACATAGCGCCTAGACCCTTTACTCCTTCAAGCTCCTTTTGCTCGGCATCGAGAACGCCCGAGAGACTTCCGAACTTTTCTATGAGCTTCTTTGCCACAGGCTTTACGTCTCTCCTGGGTATAGAGTAGGTAAGCAATAACTCTAATAGCTCGTAATCGTGCATACCGTCCGCTCCGGCTTTCCTGAACCGTGCGCGGAGTCTCGAGCGGTGGTTAATATAGTGAGGTTTGTCGTTCATGATCTTAGAGCACTTATTTTAACTTTTATTGAGCCAGTTTTAAATTATTAAAAAGGTCGTGAAATCACATCATGCACAGAAGTGATTCTAACAGGTGATTTTGAATTGACACGGCTGCTCAAATGCTGTTACATTTCGGGGGTCATGATTGAAGGCAATTTTCTCCCCCACAATTTCCTCGGTCTCGATGAGGAGGATTGTACTCTTGAGAATTCAAAAGTAGTAATTCTTCCTGTCCCGTACGAAAGAACGGTGTCTTTTGGAAGGGGTACATCGAAAGGACCGCATTCCATAATATACGCCTCAAGGTCTCTTGAGCTATATGACGACGAGCTTCACTCTGAGCCTTATGAGGTAGGCATACATACGCTCCCCGAGCTTGAGTGCGACGTAGACCCAAAGGAGATGGTAGGTGAAGTGCAGGGAGTATGCGCGAAGCTTCTGGAGAACAATCAATTTATTATTACGCTCGGGGGGGAGCATTCAATCACACTCGGAGCTGTGAAAGCGCACAAGGGGAAACACGGAGAATTTTCAGTACTCAATATTGACGCCCACTGTGATTTACGGGACTCGTATGAAGGGACTAAGTATAACCACGCATGCGTAATGCGGAGAGTGCTCGATGAAGGCTGCCCGGTGGTCGAGTGCGGTATCAGGAGTTATTCAAAGGAAGAGGCCGATTTTATAAGAGAGCGGGGCGATGTGAAGATAATTCACGCAAGAGAAATATCAGAATCGGGGAAAAACGATTGGATGGATGAGGCAGTCTCTTCACTTTTGCCCGACGTATATATAAGCGTCGACGTAGACTCTTTCGACCCCTCTGTGATGCCCTCGACCGGCACGCCCGAGCCCGGGGGTCTTTCCTGGTACGATGTGCTTGGACTGCTTAGAGAAACATTTAAGCAAAGAAACGTGATAGGTATGGACATAGTGGAGCTTGCTCCCGTACCCGGCATCTTGGCACCCGACGTGCTGGCTGCGAAACTCGCTTATAAATCAATTGGATACAAATACCAGAAGAGTATTTAGTAATAATATTCTGCTCCTCATTAAGAGGCCTAGGGAAGAGGTTAACAACAAAGATATAAAACTAAATCCCTCTTTATTTTGGTTTCAGTAAATTCTGTCCAGTAAATAAGTAACTCTGGTAGCTTTGTTCAAGGGAGT
>QIHJ01000255.1 GCA_003229065.1 Candidatus Dadabacteria bacterium | reverse complement strand
TATAATTAGCGATACCGATATCGCGCACAATATAAGCTATGTGTTTAAATGGTCTTGATTAAAGTCAAGTTCTTAAGATTTCCTGTCCGGGAAGCTAAGAGACTTCTCAATTTTGGAGAGTTTCCTTTCTAACTCGGCACCTGCGTAGAGCTTCCGGATATGCCGGAGAGCGTTTTGCCTCATAATATCGCGGGCGAAATTCCCCGTGCCAGGAGCACGTGAAAAGCTCTCAATATCTGATAACTCTATATCCTCCGCCCCGTGCCGTGGTCTCGTTGTTAAGTCAAAGAGCATAAACGACACTGGCGGTATACGGTCTTCCTCTGTGTCAAACAATTCTGAAAGCACAATGTTCCCCAGCGCCCGTGAAAGGTGTCTCATATAGAGGCCGAAGATATTCAAAGCCAGGGCGAAGCGATCGAGCTCCAGTATATATTCCAGAGCGCTTGAAGACGCCCGATGGTCTCTTTCGTAAGCAGTCCCTGTGTCTCCGGATGATTGTTCTACCGGTTTTAGCAGGTTCTGTGACGAAGCCCCTAAGGACCTGAGCCAGAAGCTGTAAATCGTGCGGGCTAAACTCAGGACTGTTGAATCTTCAGGGCGGTCACGGAGGCGCTTTTTAAGTAATTCACCCGATATATTGAGCAGCCTGAGCTCCTTTTGAGTATTTTCGAGACACCTTCTCATAAGCTCAAGATAAGAAGCCGGTTTGTATTCATAGGCAGTGCGTCTGCGGGAAGCCGGCACCCAAATGCGCTCTCTTGTTGATTCATACTCCGCTCTAAGCTCTCTGAGTTTTTTGTCTTTTTCAGAAGTGCTTAAGATAGAATCGATAAGCTTATCTATCTCGCGTATCTCTTCATCCACTGAGTCAGGAGATGTACTGGTTTCAGAAGCATTGAGCACACCCGTAATCTCTTCAAGTATTAACGGGTCGTCTGAAATGTGGGTGAGAAAGAGCAAAATATTGGCGTACTCTTCGTCCCCGAGATTCCGGCAGAGGCGGCGGACATCGTCCCTTATGCTCTCTATACCCAGGTTCCGGGCAAGATGCAATGCGGCGAAGTAGTGATAGATGTAGCTGTATTTAAAGCAAAATCCTGACTCCGTCACGCCCAGAATGCATGTGGACAGAAGCGTATTGATCGTATCCTCCGCCCGGCCCGGCAGTTTGGGATCATGGGATTGCCCGCTGTGGAGCTCGGATAGCTCAAGCACTGTCACGGAGGATCTTTTCTCAATAAACATCAGATTTGCAAGTTTAGAGAGATAAAACATGAAAGCCTCTAGCTCTTCACTGCCCGGACTCTCTTTTTCGGTTTTGTAATCAAGTGCTCAAAGTAATGGCCGTAGGAGCTTTCTGAGGGCGCTTCTTCTTTGCCGGATTCTCCGATATTCAGGATAGTGAGTAATATCAGGGGATAAGAGGGCACGAGGTCCCGTCCGAGTACTTCGTCTATAATGTTAAGCGCAGATTCGACTTTGGTCTCTGCTCGCATATTATTCCCCCCGCTCCCGGGGTCTAGACCCAGATTATGCCATTTCTGAGACAACTCACGCCTTAAATCCAAGCTGAATTCCATGAGCTCAAAATTTAGCGGTATATAGTCAGCACCAAATTCTGAGGAGCTAATTTCACCCAGGAATGGGGTGCTGGATGTGGGTAATAAAAATCCGAATTTATCAATGAGCGCTGTTATCGGGCCTCTCTCTAATCTCAGGCCGTCGAAATTGTCCAGGAGGCATATCTTTTTGTCTTTTTCCGAGGTGAGTACGCGATCGAGAGATTCCTCTGTGTATTGTTCTTCGTATGTACTCCGGATTATATCCTCAAGCTCGTCCGCGCAGAAGGTTCCGATACGGTTACCGTCTATGTATAAGGGGTATAGCCCGAGCGCGGCGTAATGCTTCATAAGACTTTTGAGAAGCGTTGTCTTGCCTGAATCCCCGGGGCCTGAAATGAATATGACGGGTGAGAGATTCTCAAGATGTATTAAGTCCCTGGAGTTTATTGTCCCGCCGCCGCTCGAGCCCGGGCTCCGGACGTTGGCTGAAGATAGCATAAGGTCGGGAAATACAAAAAGGTCTTCAAGAACTAGCGGGTCTTTACGCGGGTGTCTCACCCCGATTCCCGGGTCGTTTAAGAATTCCAGGAACTCTAATCTGAACTCTGTAGGACGTCTTTCCACTTATCGTTTCCTTGTGGCCGTAGTTATTCTGTACAAAAGTGGCCTATAATATTTTAAAAGCCCGATGATAAGTATGCAGTACTTATAATTTAGAGGGTAATTGTTTAGATTATACTGGATTCATAAAGGACGATGCAAATTATGGGGACAGACCGGAGCACGAAGTGCGATCGGGGGGCCGGTATAAAATTAGAGGACAGAGGCGAGCCCGTCTTCGCTAAACCTCCGACGC
>QIHJ01000186.1 GCA_003229065.1 Candidatus Dadabacteria bacterium | reverse complement strand
ATTAGCTACATCCATTAGTTCGCCAGTGGAAAAATCCCGGGCACACAATCGGATTACTCGATCAGATGTTTAAAGACATCCCATTTGAGCTTGAAATAGACAGCGGCAAATTGCCACCGGAAGAAGAGGCACAGCTCGTTATTAATAAGCTGAAGGGACTAGATAGTATAAGCTGATTTTACTGAATTCAGCATTTATTTAGGCTCTAGCTGCGCTACAGCGAAATTAACCCCGAACCTCTTACACCAGATCACGACCGACTTGTATTTGTCCAGATCAACATCGGGTGAGAGGTCATAGTTCTGGTTTCCGACATTCCCTTTAATTGATCCGAGCTCGTAGATTTCGGACTGTTTTATGGTTTCACTGTCCATCGGGTCCTCGGCCGCTACCAGATATACATGAACGTCAGGGCCGTTTGAAACGGCGAAATCCGTAAAGCGCAGCACGCGGTTTCCCCCTCCCATGTCGTATATCGTAGCCACGCCCTCAGCGCCGTGTGCAACAGGTTTGAAACTGCCCTCGAATATTATCTTCTGCTTTTCTGATTCCGCTGTCTGAGGAAAATCCTCGTTTACTTTTGAGCTTATTAAGAGTTTTTCCGGGCGGAACAGGTACCAGGCTATTACTAATACGGCCAAAACAATAAGTAATATTATAGTCTTCATTTAACCCTCCTTACTTAAGGTAAATAAGTTTATTACGTCTTAACCTATACATACGGATATTACCATAAACAGGTTTTATTTTGGAAATAATAGTAAATCAAATTGGCAAGGCCGCCTTCTTAGACAGACTGTTGGGAATGCGGCTTAATCGCTCGGCGTCGGGTCTTATGTCCGCGCATTGGGTTATGTTTGCGGTCTCGTCGGTAGTTTTTGTTTTATCGCAGCGCACTCTCTTTTCGTGATACATCTCCCGCTCACCGCTACGAGCTCTGGTTCATAGGCGCTCTTGGTCTTCCCGTTTATCTACCAGTCAGTTTTTAGTATTTATACAAAACGAAGTCGTCAATATTTAATCATCACAATAATATATGCTATGCTAATCCGACAGCGATTTGGCGAAGCCTTCTAGAAAAGTTAGTCCCTTCAACAGATTATGACAAAAAAAGATCAACCGATTCAAAACGTTATACGTTCTGAAATAAGCCTTTTGGTGGGCGCAATCACTGCCGTGCTCTTTATTGTTTTCGGCAGTAGCTGGCTATCGGATTTCTCGGACCCGCTAAAGACCGCTGGAATATTCATTTGGCTGTTCGTAGTTATTCTCTGGCTTGCATTCAGTGTAGTCAGACACGCTGAATGCTTGGCGGTCAAGCTCGGTGAGCCCTACGGCACACTAATCTTAACAGTATCTGTGATCGGAATCGAAGCCGTCATGATTGCCTCTGTGATGCTTACCGGAGAGAATAACCCAACCCTTGCGCGGGACACCATGTTTTCCGTCATTATGATTGTTCTTACCGGCATGGTCGGTCTTACACTGCTGGTCGGTGGGATACGCCACCACCAACAGAGCTATAATCTCCCCGGAGCTTCCTCCTATCTCAGCGTGCTGATCCCTCTTGCTGTCCTGAGTCTAATCATTCCCAGATTCACACAATCCGCACCGGGCGGAAGTGTTTCGCCCCTCTTGGGGTTCTTCCTCATTTTCATGTCCGCCGGACTCTACCTTGTGTTCCTATTTCTACAGACGGGCAGACACAGCTCCTTCTTTATACAGCCTCATGGCAAAGAGGCGCCAGAGAATCTTCACGACCATGAAGGTCTTGTTGTGCGATCGATAGGCTACCACGCGGCTTTTCTTGCTCTATCCATGCTACCAATTGTCTTGCTCGCGAAGAGCATGGCCAAGATCATCGACTATGGAATGGACACACTCGACTTGCCTCAGGCTCTGGGTGGTTTTCTTGTTGCAGTACTTATCCTTACACCGGAAGGCATCAGTGGTGTTAAGGCCGCGCTTACCAACAACTTACAGCGCACCATCAACATCGCTCTCGGCTCGGCTACATCCACGATTGGAATGACAGTTCCAGCGATTCTCGCCATCAGCCTGATTACGGGTCGCACTATCGAGCTTGGTTTAGATCCACTTGAAATAGCGCTACTTTCACTTACGTTGTTTCTAAGCGTCGTAAGCTTTGGAACCGGGCGCACCACAGTTCTTCATGGAGTTGTTCACTTAATTTTGTTTGCTTCCTATATTGTTCTGATTTTTGATTGAAGGTACTCGCCTTGTGGAGATCCGGGTAGAAAACACCCGAGTAGAAAATACCATGGATATAAAAATGCTACATACACAAGCAGCATGGGTGGGGTTGAATTATCTGTTACGTGAATAAAGCCTGCTTTTTATTTGGGCTCAAGCTGTGCTACGACAAAATTAACGCCGAACCATTTACGCTCTCTTTGATATGATCACTCGGCGTC
>QIHJ01000019.1 GCA_003229065.1 Candidatus Dadabacteria bacterium | reverse complement strand
ATGTCTGCACATACCGTTCAAAAGATCCTAAACCGCGAGGTTCCCAAGGGGGATGTAATAGAGCTCACAAAGGCAAGCGCTATCGTAGGGGCTAAGAGGGCCCCCGATATTCTCCTGTTCTGCCACAATATTCCCATTGAGTGGGTCCATACGGAAGTCCAAATCCAAGACGAGGGAAGGGTAATAATTGAAGTTCAGGTGAAGTCCACAGCCAAGACCGGTTGTGAAATGGAGGCTCTTAGCGCTGCAAGCTGCGCCGCCCTTACTGTCTATGACATGTGCAAGCCTTTAGATAAGAGTATGGAGATTTTATCCGTTAAGCTCCTTGAGAAATCAGGTGGCAAGTCGCAGTTTAAAGAGAGGGTTCCCGAAGGTATGAAAGCAGGCGTGCTGGTGATCTCCGACTCTGTGTCTCAGGGGAAGAAAAAGGATACGGCGGGAAAAAATATTTTGCAGAAACTTGAAGAAGTCGGTATTGACGGCGCTGAATACAAGGTTGTGCCTGATGAACCCGAAGATATAAGAAACTCCGTCAGTGAGTGGTGCGAAAGCGGGTATCATCTTGTGATCACGACCGGCGGGACGGGTCTTTCCCCCAGGGACAATACGCCTGAAGCCGTCCATCCGCTGATTGAGAAGGAGATACCCGGAATAATGGAGGCGGCCCGCAGCTACGGTCAGAATAGAACCCCTTACTCCATGCTTTCAAGAGGTCTTGCCGGACTCAGGGGAAAGACGCTGATACTGACACTCCCGGGCTCATCAAAAGGCGCCAAAGAATCAATGAACGCGCTTTTCCCCTATGTTATTCACCTTTATAGGATGATGGAAGGAGGAAAACATTAATGCTAACCGTTGAAACCGAGACGACAATTGAGGGTTTTCGATATTCGAATCGGTTTTTAGGCCGTTTTTTATAATGAGATACAGCGAATTTAGGTCTCACTTCCTTCTATTGTTTTAACAGCTTCTTTCCAAGTATTTACGGTCTCTTGATATGAATCTCTTTCATCCTCTTCCGCCCCGGCTGGCTCGATCGGGTCAAGCACCGTAAGCGTTACTTTCGGAAAGCTCATTCCCGGGTGCACCGGGGATAGTGTTTTGGTCGCTCCGTCAATATATATCGGCACGATCGTCGTCCCCGTTTCAACGCTAAGTAATCCTGTCCCTATCCTGGGTTCCATCACCTTTCCTGTGCTTGTACGCTCGCCCTCGGGAAAGATACAGACCGACATGCCGAGCCTAAGCCCCTGTGAGGCAAGCCTCAGTGACTCGGTATTAGTCCTGCTTGTCCCGGTTAGAATGATCCTCATAGGATGCACTATCCATGAAAGCGGGGGCTTGCTGAAATACTCACCGAAGCCGGTAAAAAGGATTCTATTTAGCATAGATCCAGGAAGGAGAGTAAAAACCAGTATCGGATCTATCAGGCTCTGGTGGTTCGGACATATAAGCACAGCCTTGTCTGTCGGTATCTTGTGAGCGTTATATATTCTAGCCCTGAATGCGATAAATACTATTAAACTCAAAACGAGCTGAAGCACTCTAATCGCAGTTCTTTTTAAGATGCCGCGGTTCAAATTAAATACATCTTCTATCGATTCAGCCCCGACCTCATCCAGTAGAGTCTCATATCCAGTATCTACATTTGAAAATGCGGATGCGGTTTCAGGCAGTCTCTTTAGAATGTCTCCTATTGTGCGTATATCGGGGAAATCTTTTTCTTCAATTATCACTCCGAACTCATTTTCAAGAAGAGCTGTAACCTCACCCAAGGTAAGCGAGTCGACTCCAAGATCAAGTGTGAGATCATCGTTCGGATGAAAGGGGCCCTTGAGCTTTGTTATCTCGGAGAAGCGTTTTAGGAAATTAACCGATACGGGCTTATTCAGGATTTCTATCGCTTCAGGAGTAAGCTCTGTTTCCTTTGGTTGCGAACCGCTCTTTAATTGATCCGCTAATTTCTCAATCTCATTTCTCTTGAATTTCCCCAGTCTGGTCTTGGGCAGTTCGTCGTTATAGATTAGAACGTCTGAAATCTGCATATATGAGGGCAGGCTCGATCCTGTCATCGATATAATGGAGCGTATTCTATCTCTGATATCAAAAACGTTCCTTTCCCTGACCTCTCTCATATTGGGCACAACCACAGTTCCGAGGCCTTTCACGCTTCCGGTCTCAGAAGTAATCGGTATCACGCAAATCTCCTTTATGATAGGGCTCTTGTTATATTGGTTCTCCACGTCTTCAGGGTAAATATTTTTCCCCGAAGGGAGGACTATCACCTCTTTTGCCCTTCCGGTTATATAGATATTATTCTTCGAATCAATTATGCCCAGGTCCCCTGTATACAGCCACCCGTCACGTATGAGATCCTTTGTTGCCTCTTCGTTCTTATAGTAACCTGGGGTTATATTCGGACCTCTTATGCATATCTCTCCCGTGCCGG
>QIHJ01000189.1 GCA_003229065.1 Candidatus Dadabacteria bacterium | reverse complement strand
GCTAATGGAAATATTGGCGGCGACGGCGGCGGGCTTCTTCTTTTGGTTGAGGATGATAATACGGCTGAAATTTACAATAATATAGTCTTTGATAACAGCGCAAACGGCGTCGGTGCGGATATATTTGTGGACGACGACTTAAACCTTGACCAAATCGGCTCTACTGTAGACCTAATGTTCAATGATTTCAGTGATTTCTTTAGTGTTTGTGAAAGTGTTCCTTTATGTTTTCCAAATATAAATACAATGGGCAATATAGACAGAAACCCGAGGTTCGTAGACGCAGAAGCAGGGAACGTTAATCTTAGAAGAGACTCACCCGCACGGGGCGCAGGCGACCCGGACGACGATAACCCTCCCCCTCAATTACCGAGCACAGACTTTGCGGGGAACCCCCTGGGCGATCCACCTGACCTCGGAGCTTTACAGTTCGTGGGCGGCGGAGGCGGTGGAAGCGGGAGCTGTTCGCTTGCTTCAGAGGCAACAAGAAAAGACGGCATGGTCAACACTGCCGTTCTGATAGTTATACCGCTTACTTTTATCCTGTTATCAGGAATAAGAAGGAAGACTGCTATCCGGAGTTAAATACGCTCAATTTAATCGACTAGGGTAATACTGCCTCAATAACGGCCATCATACCGTTATCTTCATGCTCGCCAATATGACAATGGTACACGAACTTACCCTCTATTATGGGGTTCGTGAAATCTATCGCAATCTTAACTTCACCGGGCCCTTCCACACCTGGGTCCTGACCCATATAGGGGACGTTTATCGTATCCTGAAGGCCGTTAAAGGGCTGCTGTACTCCGTTTATTTCACAGACCTGAAAGTCGGTTTGATGAATATGGAATACGTGGAGCTCCTCAGAGATATTCTGAACAGTCCACTCCTCAATACCGCCGATAGTAACCGTGGTATCTACTCTTTCAGGATTGAACTGCTGGTTGTTTATAAAGAATGTGTTTCCGTCAGGGGTCTCTGAAAAGACTATCGTCCTTCTATTGTCAGGCGCTACGTCGCAGAGGTTCTCAACAGGCGGGAACTCATTTTCGGGAATAGGGAGCACAATCGGGTTCTGAACAGGTTCGCCTTCGACTTTCACAGTCAGGAGTGTCGCTCCTCCATACATATCTCCCGCAGGTCCGGTATTGAATTCTCTGGCTCTAAGCCTGAATGTCCCCCTTCTTTCAGCCTGAACGAGAGCGCCGACCCGTGATGCTGTCGGCATTAAAATTTCGGTTCTTTCCAGAGTCCTGGTCTGACGAAGGCCGTCCCTTTCAATTTGAAAGAAAGTATGGCCGTCGAGTACGAGGTCGTAATATAGATTGGCCCCTATGTTAAAAAACTGCCAGTACTGAGTCTCACCCGGCCTCATTGTTATTACCGGGTTTGTCTGCCCGTTTACGGTAAAATTTGTAGGCGCGCTCGGGTCAATATCCATTTCAGACGGCACCATTCCGTCTACGATCTGGATATCCTTTAGGTACATGACCTGCTCTGTTATTCCGTCAAGCTGAGGGAAAGGCTCTAAATTGTTCCCAATTATTATTCCGCCCGATAGACCGCTCATAATCTGAAACTGCGTTATACCGAACAGGTGCGCATGATAATAGTAAAGACCCTCAGGGTGGTCCTCCGGTATTTCCACTTCGTACTGAAAGCCGCCGTTTGAAGGGATCATGATGAAAATGTCATCCGAGGGAGGAAGCGGGCTTACCTGCATACCGTGGTAGTGAACGTTCGTCATCGCTTCAAGAAGATTATTTACATCGAGCAAAATTGTGTCTCCCGGATCGACTCGGAGTGTAGGAGGGGCGAACATACCGTTATACTGAGCGCTCTCAAACTGTTGTCCATCAACTTCACTCGGGAACACATCGACGTCGAATGTGAGGTCGAGCACTCCGTTTACGCTCGAGATCTGGATCGGGTTCTGAAACGGAGGGCCTAACGCGGTGCCGCCGCCGTTATTATTGCAGGAGCTGTTAGACATTAGTGATATCACGAGTATTGAAAGGGATAATGCAAGCATGCGGGACAGTTTAATCATAAATATTTCCTCCTATATATGCTGACATTCATTATAGAATAAATATCACCTATCTTGCAATAGCATTTTAATATCACTGGCGATGCCGCTGGCATCGTGTGTATGGTGCGGGTATGTGAGATATAACCTGCCGCTTTTATCTACGAGGTATACGGTATTTGTATGAGTCATCAAGTATCTGTCCCAGGTATCGTAACGCCCTCTGCCGTAAACAGGCGGGTGTTTTACAATCGTAACACCATACTCACGGGCGATGCTGTCAATCTCTTCTCGTGTGCCGGTGAGACCTATAAAGCTTTCATTGAAGTAAGGGATGTATGATCTAAGTCTTTCCTCGGTATCCCTTTCGGGATCAACTGTAATATAGAGCACCTGAGCATCCTCTGCCTGATCTCCTAAATCC
>QIHJ01000260.1 GCA_003229065.1 Candidatus Dadabacteria bacterium | reverse complement strand
ATAAATCAATATCGAGAAGGAATTTCGTGAAGGTTTCGGGTGCGGCAGCTTTAGGCGCTTCTTTCATCAAGCTTGGAAGTAACGCATTGTCTATACCGGAAGCATATGCCGAACAAACTGCAAGACCTAAAACGCCTGACGAAGCCATAAAGAAGCTTATGGACGGCAACAGGCGCTTCGTTGAATGTAAGGAGCAGAACCCAAGAAGATGCGTGGATGTGCGTAAGCAAGTAGCTGAAGGGCAGGCGCCTTTTGTCGCAATTCTGGCTTGCGCCGATTCAAGAGTAGCGCCTGAGCTCATCTTCGATCAGGGCATAGGGGATCTATTTGTCGTACGCGTAGCCGGGAATATAGTTAACCCAGAGAACTACGGGGTTATGGGCAGCCTGGAGTTTGGTGTATTAGCGCTTGGAGCCTCGCTCATAATGGTGCTTGGACACAGCCGCTGCGGAGCCGTCGCGGGATCGATCGAAGCGCTTCAAAAGGGTACCGAATTCCCCGGTTCAATAAACAATATAGTGACCACTATAGGGCTTGCTGTTGAAGCTGTAAAAGACAAGCCCGGAGACCTTCTTGAGAACTCGATCGTATCAAATGTAAAGTTCGGGGTCGATAAGCTTGAGGGCTCTGACCCTGTCTTAGCCGACAAAGTGAGAGAAGGTAAATTAAAAATCATAGGCGCAAACTACGACCTTCATACAGGAGAGGTTAAGATAGTTACATAGTTGCCCTAATTAAAATTTTTCCTTTGCCCGCTGTGCTATAGGCGTTATTATTAATGTAATATGTCGGCATGCATATTCTCACTATTTACTGAAATGTATATACGTACGTCAGTACGTCTCGGGACAATATCATTCTTAACTTTGTTATTCATAATTATTTCCCCAGTAAGCCTTTATGCCCAATACTACAAGTGCATAGGAGAGGACGGAGTCCATATATACACGAATACCGGATGCCCCATAGACGCCGACAATCAAAGGTTTGTAATGCCCGAGTCAGAAAACCAAAAATCAGCGGATCCACCGGTTTCTGACTCTAAAGCCGGTGGTGATAGTGAATACCCTTATAACGGATATGAAAACGGGGGGCTGGTCGGTCTTCAGATACTGACTGAAGGCTACAGACTGAGCCCAAAGGAGAGGTCGCAGATCGAGAGAGGCATAAACTTTATTCTCGGCTATTACAAACAGGTGTTCAACTACAATGAAGACGTTCCGGTAAGGATACGGATATTCGGCAAAAAGGGACATTTTATGAGCTACCAGGAGGAATTGTCCCCTGTAGTTTCGGAAGTAGGGTTCTATTCACCTATGTATAACGAAGCTGTTGTTAACGGCGATAGAGACAAGAACGAGGTGATCGCGACTATTTACCACGAAGCTAACCATTCCATACTCACTCAAAAGGCTCCCGAGCTTCCACTCTGGATAAATGAAGGGCTCGCTGAGTATTTTGAAAGGATTATTCCCGAAGATGAGAGCGTAACAGTGGGTCATCAGGACTCTAGATATTATAAATTAAGACAAGATCTGAAATCCCGGAAGTTGCCCGGATTGAGCTCATACCTCGGCTCCTGGGACAGCGCCTGGAAACGCGGCGGGCAGGCTCAGGACGCCGCCCGCTCAGTCGCCTGGTCACTGGTGCATTATCTTATGTCCACCCAGGAGGGGCAGGATACTGTAATACGATTACTCAGGGAGAAGAACGAAACCCCTTCCGTATCATCAAGTGAGATAATTGATAAATATTATCCCGGCGGTCTGGCTGCTTTAGAGAGAAACTGGTTGACGTATATAAAGCAAAGTCCGACCCTTCATGTTTATGAGCCGTTTAACTAGTTTATATTAACGTAAGTTCTATCTTGTTATCACAGCATTTATCACATAATACGCACACCTATAAGAGGATAGCAATTTGCCCCATGGTTTACTGGAAGAGCTAAAGTCTGAAATAAGAGAATTGGTGGATATTGATAAAGCTGCAGTATCCCGCATGTTCTTTAAAACCGGGCCCGGTGAATACGGTGAGGGTGATAAGTTTTTGGGGATTAGGGGCCCTGAGCTTAGAAGACTATCAAAAGGTTTCAGGACGCTTAGTAACAGAGATACTTTAAGGTTGCTCCGCTCCGAATTTCATGAAGAGAGGCAGCTCGCGCTCTTCATCCTTGTTCTCAAGTATAAAGAAGGCACGGTTTCCGATCAGAGAGTGATTTATGAGCTATACATGAAGAATGTCAGATACGTAAACAATTGGGATCTGGTTGACTGTTCTGCGGCGGATATTGTCGGCGCATACTTAGAGGATAAGGCAAAGGATCCGCTTTATACTCTTGCCGTTTCAAATAGCTTATGGGAGAGGCGTATAGCAGTTTTATCTACGTTTCATTATACTAAGCTCGGCAGATTCGTTGAGACGCTCAAGATAGCTCGGATGCTGCTCAGGGATAAGGAAGACC
>QIHJ01000387.1 GCA_003229065.1 Candidatus Dadabacteria bacterium | reverse complement strand
CCGGCAAGCGAGATAAAATAGCTCTCCACATCCTTTATATAGCGGCTGTCTTGTGTCATCAGAGTATGTAGTTATTTTACTCGATAATCCAAACAGTTCATCCCTTGCTAAGGTCACCCTTCGAGAGCCTCAGGGTGAGTGGGTTACTTTGGCGCCGAGATTGAAAGAGGTTGCCGCGCGGCGCTCGCAATAACAGCTTAAAAAAATGATCCCGGATCGGGGCCTGTGCCGGATACCGAATCAAGTACAGCGCAGGCTTGATTCAGTATCCGGGACGACACTAATATTTCTTCGGACACTTAGGATAGACTGTTCAGGATTTCAATCTCCGATTAAGCCCTTCATCCGCGCTATAGTCTCCGCATAATCAGGGGTGCCGAAAATACCCGAGCCAGAGACAATGACGTCCGCACCGGCTTCTGCAACAAGCTTAATATTATCGAGCTTTATCCCCCCGTCTACCTGAATAAGGGGCTTGTGGTCTCTACCGTCAATGATTTCACGCAGCCTATTCACTTTAGCGGTCATTGAGGGAATAAACTTCTGCCCAGGAAAACCGGGCTCGACGGTCATGACAAGCACCATATCCACATAGTCGAGTATTTCCTCAAGCACAGAGAGCGGGGTCATGGGGCATATAGCGACCCCGGCGGCGACACCCCTTGCCTTGATCCTCGAGACTGCGTTAAGTAGAAGCCTCGTAGTCTCGTACTGAACCGTGATTCCGAGAATCGACTCACCGCCCGCGTCAATGAACTTTTCTGAAAACTCCTCGGGCTTTTCTATCTGAAGGTGAATGTCCAGAGGCGGCGCGCCTGTTCTCCTCAGAGCATCGACTATCGGCAAGCCCAAAGTCAGGTTGGGCACATAGTGTCCGTCCATCACGTCTACGTGTATCCAGTCAGCCCCGGCCTCTTTAATAGCGCGTATCTCTTCCCCTAGTATCGTAAAATCGGCAGAGAGCACAGAGGGGGCAATTAGTTTTTTCATATGCATTTCCTTTAAAAGAGTGAGTTTAAATATTGGCAGCACACAAGCACCGGATTATACCATGCCGGGCATGGTACGCGCTAGTGTATGATTTTATATCTTACATCGCTTAGCGGACTACCGCACAAGCTTGACAGTTACACGAAAACTATTTACCCTACTCGCTTTTATTACCCAATCCTCACTTCACACACAGGAAAAATTATGTCGCTTAAAAACTTTATTTTTACCTCGGAATCCGTAACCGAGGGTCATCCGGACAAGATGTCTGATCAGATTTCCGACGCCGTGCTTGACGCAATGATTAAAGGCGATCCGCACAGCAGGGTCGCATGCGAAACCCTGGTCACTACTGGGCTTGTAGTAGTTGCAGGGGAAGTAACCACAAAGGCCATAGTGGACATTAACCACACCGTTAGGAACAAAATCAGGGAAATCGGATACACCGACAGCTCTATGGGGTTTGACGCCCACACGTGCTCGGTGCTCGTCGCAATGGACGAGCAGTCTCCGGATATTGCGCTCGGGGTTAACTCGAGTGAAGAGAAAGAGCAGGGAGCGGGCGACCAGGGCCTGATGTTCGGATACGCAATCGATGAAACACCCGAGCTTATGCCTACGCCGATAATGTACGCTCATAAGCTGTCAAAAAAATTGTCGGACGTCCGAAAATCAGGGGTTCTTCCATACTTGAGACCGGACGGAAAGTCACAGGTTACAGTGCGTTACGAGGACGGAAAACCCGTTGGCTTGGACGCAGTTGTAATATCCTCACAACACTCCCCGGATGTAGACCAAAAAACAATATACGAGGGAGTCTTTGAAGAGGTTATTAAACCGTGCGTAGACGAGGGAATGATCTCGGACAGCACTAAAATATACGTAAACCCGACCGGCAAGTTCGTTACCGGGGGCCCGATGGGCGACGCAGGGCTTACGGGAAGAAAGATAATTATCGACACCTACGGGGGCTGGGCAAGACACGGGGGCGGAGCTTTTTCTGGGAAAGACCCTTCCAAGGTCGACAGGAGCGCCGCTTACATGGCGCGCTATGTGGCTAAGAACATAGTTGCCGGAGGGCTGGCCAGGGAATGCGAGGTGCAGCTCGCCTACGCGATCGGCGTGGCCGAGCCCGTGTCAGTAATGGTAGAGACATTCGGCTCAAGCGAAATACCCGAGGAGACTCTATCAAACGCAGTAAGGGAAGTATTTGATTTAACGCCGGCAGGCATCATCAAATCCCTGAATTTACTGAAACCCATTTATCAGGAAACCGCGGCGTATGGCCACTTTGGCAGAGACGGCGCCGGATTCACCTGGGAAGTGACCGATAAGGTTCAGGACCTCAAAAAAGCGGTCGTATAACTCACAAAACAAACCATTTTTAATATATACGGAGGCAAGAATGAAATACGATGTAAAGGACTTAAAACTCGCCAAGGAAGGAAAACTGAGACTCGAATGGGAGGCAGAGGAAAT
>QIHJ01000262.1 GCA_003229065.1 Candidatus Dadabacteria bacterium | reverse complement strand
AACGGGTTGAAATCATGCATCCTCATGCATCTTGTATCCTGATTTTGTCCTACTCTCGTCCATAAAAAACATTCGTTCGCTGCCCCCAGCCTCCGTCCCCTGATTTTATTCCTGCCCCGGCATCGCTGTGAAGCGCTCGCCTCTGTCCCCTTGACATCCGCACCTAGCAGGGAATAATGTTAGGGAATAGTAACACAGGAGAGGTGTATCATGCAGGCAGTTATCAGAACCGGTGGAAAACAATATAACGTTTCCACAGGCGATATAATAGAAGTCGAAAAGCTCCCGGGAAACCCTGGAGACGAAGTTCAGTTAAGTGAAGTGCTTATGGTAACACCCGAAAAGGGCGAACCCAGTGTAGGGACCCCGCTTATAGATAAAGCAGTGGTCAAGGCCAAGATACTCGGTGAAAAGAAAGGGAAGAAAATCATCGTTTTTAAATTCAAGAGAAGGAAAGACTACAGGAATAAAAACGGTCATCGCCAGGTATATACGTCTTTAGAGATTACAGATATTGTAAATTAGGAGGTAGAACTCAATGTCGACAAAGAAAGGCGGCGGAAGTACACATAACGGAAGAGACTCAGCCGGGAGAAGACTCGGTGTCAAACGCTTTGGCGGTGAGAGCGTCATAGCCGGGAACATAATAGCCCGGCAGAGGGGCACGCGATTTCATCCGGGCGATAACGTGGGCATAGGCAGAGACCATACGTTATTCGCGCTCATTGACGGGACCGTAGAGTTTCAGCGGTTCAAGAAAAACAAGACCAAGGTGAACATTCAGCCGGTATCGGAATAACTGTTAGCCACAATAAACAGGCGGCCCTTAACTACCGCTCCCATTTAATATCAGTAGTACGCAACAATACCCCAAAGAAGAGCTTGCGTTATTAGCCTCGACATATAGCTCAATTTCAGTTATATAAAAGGCAGAGCTTAGCTATTTAGCAATTTCCTCTTTACTAGTTTGTATTTACTCAGTAATATGAAAATAGGTGTGCGAATTTCAAGCTTAAATTCTCACTGCAGACTATTAAAGGCTCAACAATATTAGTGGAGAATGATGATATATGGGACTTCAAGCCAGGATGAAGAATTTTAATCCAGGAAACGGCTTTTTTCTAATAATAATATTTATCTTGGTAGCAGTCGCAATTGCAATTTTCAACTCTTATTACTTCACTACGACTATAAAAGAGCAAAAGACACAGGAGCTAAGAAGTCTTTTCAGCGATCCCGACAAGAACTTCTCGGATACCGCAAAGAGCATACTTGCTTCAAGCCAAGAGGTAATTTACATACAGCTCCTTGACCCTGCCGGGACGCTCAAGGAAAGCTTCGGCACTGAAAACGGCGAAGAGCTTGAAATAATCCCTATCACTACTGCAGATAACGAAACCATAGTAATGGGCGTTCTAGCGGGAGACCAGAGGAGTCTCGTCCTATCATCTATTCTATGGAGCGCTCTTATCGGGCTTGCCGTTTCCATAGTGCTTCTCTTTATTTTTTCACTCTTCAGCGGTACCAGAACTGATTCTCTTGAGACTCTCATTTCAGGTATGAAGAGCATTTCCCGGGGAGATTTCAAAACCAGGCTCCACTCAAGTGATTCCTCGGACGATGTAAACGTAATCCGCTCGTTTGAGACCTTCAACCAGATGGCCGAGATGCTCGGCAGAAAGGGCTTCGATCTACCTGAAGAGGAATCGCTCTTTCAGCCGACTCTGATAGCCACTGACGAGCCCGAGGAAGAAATAGGACACGCCAAAACCCGTGATGTGACGGTATTCGTTGCCAAGATCGCCGACTTTCAGGAGCTTTCGACCACACTCGACGCAGCAGAGTTCAATTCTTTTCTGGCGGATTACAGAAAGGCCGCTTCTTCTATAATCTCCAATTACGGAGGGGTCATTGAGGCTCTACTTAAAGACGAGATCGTAGCGTTCTTCAACGCCCCTGATGAGCAGAACAAACCCGAGCTCAGGGCAGTGTGCTCTGCTGTGGAGGTGCTTCAGCTATTGGCCAGTATCACAAGAGAGCGTAAGATCGAGGGTAAGACTGCTATAAGCGGCAAGATTGGCATAGGCGTTAAGACTCTATCGGTTTACGAGGAATCAGGGGTTCCCCATGGGATTAAAGAAGTAACTGATATAGCGAGACAGATCAGCACTGTAGCCCCGATCTGGCGTGTAATAGTCTCAGCAGATGTTTACCAAACCCTCGGCACCTATGTCGAAGCCCGGGAGCTTAAGCTCGGTGAAGAGTCCTACTACTCGATAGTCGGCGTAGAAGAAGGGGTCATCTGATTTTATTCCGCCCTGGCATCGCACTAAAACGCTCGCCTCTGTCCCCGGATTTTATTCCTGCCCCTTAATTTTATACCCCTCGCTCATAAACGACATTCACTCGCGGCCCCCACCGGCATCGCAAGTTCTAATTTTATGCCTGCTCTCGCTCACTTCACTTTAATTTAATTC
>QIHJ01000251.1 GCA_003229065.1 Candidatus Dadabacteria bacterium | reverse complement strand
AAACATAAGTAGCTGCACATCTTTTGGATAGAAGAATGCTCGACAGAAGTCGTAACCACAGAGCATTTCTTTTTTTTGTCCCTGGTGCAGGAATAAAACGCCATGTTGTTCGATTCGGTCCCCGAGCCCGTGAAGGTAATGGTCGATGCAGAGCAACCGAGGAGTGTTGCAAGTTTGTCTCTTGCCTGGCGCAGGTGTATACGCGCCCTCTCTCCTGTAGAGTGGGCGCTCGAGGGGTTGCCGAACTCCTCACCAATGACCTTAAGCACCTCCTCCCTTACTTCGGGGAGCGGTCTCGTTGTGGCGTTGTTGTCAAAGTAAATTTCAACACGTTTCATAACCCGACCTCAATAAGAATTATTATACATTATTTGAAGTAGTTATATGCGTATATGCCGGATTGTTTTTAGAACGGGTTTTTGGATAATCGGAAGGGAATTCTAACTAAGAGTTATTTATAGCGGGAACGGCTAATTAGAGTAAGAAAATTTAATTTACACTCTGAGACTCATATTCCTCAGGGGCCATTATCGTAATGCAGGGCTTATTCACTCCGACGTCGAGCGGGCCCAGATGGGACAATAGCTGTACGTCCTCGGATTTTCCCTCCTTAGTCAGCGGTACGGGAAAATAGATAAGGTTCGAGCGGTTAGTCTGGCGCTGCATCCTCATATAATAGACCAGCTTGTCCAGTATGTTGTTAAGTCGTGAGGTCTCGTTCTCTCCCTGCTCGGTACTCTTTTGATCCGGAGTGACCCATGCATCCCATGCTGTTGAAGTTATAAATACCGGGATCATGAGTCCCGCATTCTTGGCTTGCTCCGATATGTCTCTTTGTTTCCCTTCTTCTATTTCCTGCTCTCTGGTAGGTTTTTCCTGTGTCATATAAATTGTTGCTCCTCAGTTTTTATTCTCCGGTGCGGCGTCTGTAATTTTTGGTACGGCGGCGATAATCCTTAGCGGTGCTCCGCTCCCGCCCTTTATCTTCATAGGCAGCGCGATTACGAACGCTCCCTTTGCAGGCAGTTTATCCAAATTAGCCACATTTTCGAACGCCGGGATATTTTCCTTAAACAGTATCCGGTGGCTCTCGAAAAGAGTTGACTGTCCGTAGTCGATGCTCGGCGTGTCGAGTCCCACGGCGTTAATATTCCTGTTCTCGGTAAGCCACTTTGCAGCGTCCGGATGAAGTCCTGGGGAATGGAGCTCGCTCACTGCCTGAGCGCCTTTTTTATCCGTCCCCATATACTTCACTCTGTCAGGCCAGTATTTCCCGTATCCGGTATTGAGAAGCACTATCGCACCTTCGGGTATCGCCCCGTGCCCGGCTTCCCATTCTTTTAAGTCCCCGATGCTTACCTGGTAGTCCGGGTCAGTGAGCGCTTTTTTACTGACATCCACAACGACTGCCGTGCCAATAAGCTTATCAAGCGGTATTTGATCGACTGTCTGCCTGCCCTCGGCGAAATGTACCGGCGCGTCGAGATGAGTTCCGCCGTGCTCGGACGCGTCGTATCTGTTCGAAGAGTAGTAGTAGCCTTTTTCAGTAGTGCCCTCGAACTCGGTTTCGAGCGTAAAACCCTCAGCCGTAGGCCAGTAAATCGTTTCAGACGAGAAATCATGTGTCAGGTCTATCCATTTCCCCTCTGGTATTATCATTGTCCCGGATTCTGCATGGGCCGGGTAGGAATAACTTAAAACGCTAGCGGCAAATAGTAATATGTATACTTTGATTAAACCGTATTTCATAATTGCTCCTATTCTTCCTTCCCGGGTTCTGTAACATTAATATTATCAAATCCGCCCGTCTCGGGAAGCTCTACTCGAAAGTCTCTTATGTGGTCTATATCGATTACGACATTTTGAGTCTTGCATTCAAGCACATGGCCGCCTGATTTTTTATCATCCGAAATGAAATGAAAGTGGAACCCCGCCTGGCTGAGGCCTCCAATGTATACGGGCATCCAGTAGCCGACTATAGTCCCCTTCAGGTTGTTCAGATCAAATTCCGATTGTTCTTTCACGACCTCGCTTACAGGCGGGTAAGGTTTATCCTGAGCATGTACGCTCCTTGTTTTCATATATTCGAAATCCCCGCTTATCTTAATTGCATAGAAGATGTTATTTGTCGGTAGAGCCTCTTCAATAAGCTGCTTAAGCTCCTTACAGTTAAGCTTTTGATCGGGGACTAGCTTTTCGTTGGAGTCAAAAAATGTAACAATTGCGAAAGGCGATTTCATAGAATCTTCGGCGATTGATACTTTGCCCTCTGAATCGATTCTATAGAATACTCCGTCAAGGGCGACCATCTCGCCGTCTAAGCGGTTAAACGTGCCGAGCCCAAAGTCCCCGTGCTTTTTAAGCTCTTCGTATGTTAAATCCCCATTGTAAACACCTTTCATGAGGGCTTCGAAGACGGAAGCCTGAAAGAGCGAGTCATTCGGCTCTTCCGGATCAGCTTTACTGTGTGAGTGGAATGTGATTATCATAAT
>QIHJ01000320.1 GCA_003229065.1 Candidatus Dadabacteria bacterium | reverse complement strand
TTTAGCGTAGACGGGCTCGCCTCTGTCCACTTGATTTTATACCCCTCGCTCATAGAAGACATTCACTCGCTGTCCCCACCGGCATCGCTGCACACACTTGAATTAAAACAACCGCTCACCCTGAGGCTCTCGAAGGGTCGCCTCTGTCCCCATTTTCCCCATATTGTGCCATATAACACACATCTTTGGAGTTAACCGAATTACTGTAAAAACAGCGAAATCATAGAATCCCCAGTCATATCAAGGAGTTTTTGCAATCTTAACAAAAAACCCTATTGACATCATTACGTAATGATGCTATAAATTAGTTGTGACGGCAGGATCAATACAGCAGCGGGCTAACCCGCGGAAAATGCACAGAGGGTCTCTTTACATACCCTCGCTTCTTTACGAAAGGCTCAGGTTGTACTCTTTCGTATCGAGAAAGAGCCAATCCAAAATCATTGAGGAGGCACTTTCTCAGTATCTCGAAAACGCAATGACCGGTCAGGAGTTTGAGAATGTAGTTATGTACAAACAAGAAGACGATTAAAGCTGGCTTTCAAGAAAACACATACTGAGAGGATGGCAAATGAAAGTTAGAGAGGTGATCAAGTTTTTGGTCGAAAATAACGGGTGGTACCTGGTCAGAATATGCGGCAGTCACCGCCAGTTCAAACTAAGGAGCAAGAAGAAAAGAATTACGCTTAACTGTATGATGGATAAAATACTTCCAGAAGGCGCGCTTTATTACTCTCTGAAGCATTGTTTCAACACAGAAGCAATTGTAGAGCGGGACCATTATGAGATCACGGTCGAGAAATCGCAGAATTGCTACTCGGCTTACTGCCCGGACCTTCCGGGATGCGTCGCCGTAGGCAATACGCTCGACGAAACCAAGGAGTTTATGCTGAGCTCGGTACGCCTTCACTTAGAAGGGCTCAAGCAGGACGGCATTATAGCTAAGGAGCCTGAAAGTACCTCGACCTTTTTCGACATAAGACAGGCATCTTGATGATGATTAATATACACAGCATTCCTATTTGTCCCCCATCTATATCCGGGCGCGGCTTGACCCCCCGCGCCCGGGACTTTCCCCTGATAATTTTAGACCCCTTCGCATTTCTATACCCCTTAGCAGTAACTAATCTGCTGCCCGCCCGAAGGTTCTGAGAAGAAAAAGATATCGACCCTCCTAAGTCAACCCTATAATCGGCACCTTCGGACGGGTTAGATTTTTTCTTTTCATACTGGTATAATCACACCCCTGATACAACTAACGAACGGAGAGGTGGCCGAGTGGACGAAGGCGCTCGCCTGCTAAGCGAGTAAAGGGCTTAAACCCTTTCGTGGGTTCAAATCCCACCCTCTCCGCCAGTAATTACGGCAATCCGTTGTAATCCAGATATGAACTCATACTCCCGTGCACCCTGAGCTTGTCAAAGGGTGAAATTATTCAACACAACGTCCTTCGACTGAGCTCAGGACGAACGGGTTTGTTATTAGCGGCTATTCGTGTGAATTCGTGGTTAAACTAGTATTTAAATAGAGCCGTTCAGCCCTGCATACCCTGAAAAATCCTGAGAAGGTACTCGCCGCTCTCCCTCGCGAATCTTGCAATATTCTCTATATCATCGGCTGAGAGACCGGGCTCTACCCGCCTCACTGTCCTCTTTATGGCGATAGAGTGCCCGGGGTCTTCCTTTGCGTGGACCCGGATAAATTCGGAAGGGTAATCGTGGCCGTTATGTTTTGGGAACATAATTCCCGAGGCGTTCTCAAAAAGGTATGAATGACCTAGGATGCCAAGTGGAAAATTCCGGGCATTTTCCTGAAGCATCGAGTCATAGTCCTCGGCATGCGGTATATCCGGCATATCTACTCCGTCTACACCCATATCTTTTAAATCCCGGAGTGCAATCTCGGCATGACCCTCTTCACCTTTGGCGCAAAGCTTGAACCTCTGGCTCAGATAGGGGTTATCTTGCTCAGTCTTATCAGCCGAAAGCAAAACAGCTTTTCTGCTAATATGCTCTATAACGTAGCAAGTCTTAAGGAGCCGTATATAGTCCCCGCGAGAGATCCCGTCCCCGAGAAGCGCAGTGATCTCGGCCGTCCCCTCTACCCTGCCCAGGTAATCCTCTACCTCTTTATCTAACCTTTGTTCTAAGCTTTCCATAACCGGGGATATATCATATATGAATTTGACAGAAATTAAACCGCTTGCCCTGAGCTTGTCGAAGGGGGCACCCTATACTTCTCCCTTAGAAAAAGGGAGATTGAGAGGGATTTGTAGTTTTATTCTTCTAAATTCTATATTTCCGTGCTTGATGTACCCGCGATTTAAAGTAAAATTACTACCCTCACCTGTGCGCCCGTAGCTCAACTGGACAGAGTGCTTGACTACGGATCAAGAGTTGGGTGGTACAAGTTCGAGCGAGCGAGGACTTGGTCGCTGGTCGTAGAATTGAATAAGCTCCAAAACTTGGCAAGATTTCGCGTATCGCGAGTCTAATAC
>QIHJ01000193.1 GCA_003229065.1 Candidatus Dadabacteria bacterium | reverse complement strand
ACGGCCATGGACCGGTCTTCGGAGGATTGTAGTCTTTAGGGAGATAGTCGTCCGGTACATTGTGAGTATCCTCCCTGAATGCCATAAGGCTCGGGTGTTTTTTCAATCCCCTCTGTCGCCGAAGCGGCTTTTTTCAAGAGGTCGTGAATGCGTCTCCACGGCACGTCGTAACCGATAGTCACTTTTGTGTGCAGAATGAGCCCGTCTGTTTCCGCAAGAGAGCTGTAATTGATTATATGGTTGTTTAGCACCATGGCGTTCGGGACCGTTATCTCTACGTTTTTAATTGTCCTGATTCTGGTAACGAACGTAGTCTTTTCAACTACGTCACCCGTGGTATCGGCAATTTGTACCCTGGCCCCCTTCTTAAACGCCCTCATATAGGTAAGCGCTATCCCGGCAACGACGTTGGCTACGGCAGCTGTTGATCCCAGTGAGATCAGAATACCCAAAAATATAGATACAGCCTGAAATGCCGGGGACTCTTTTCCAGGCAGGTACGGGAACGCTACTATTACAATTAAAACTACTATGAGAAAGCGGACAATTGTAAAAGTGGGCTGTGCCCAGTCAGGGTAGAAACCCGAGAGCTTAATCCTGCCCGCCGAAACGCCTCCAAAGAATAGACGGGTGAGTTTTATCGCGTAGTGCCCTATTACTATTATCATTATGAGTGTGATCAGGTTGGGTATATAGTTCCATATTGCTCGCAGAACGAAGCTCGCCGCGTTTACAAAATGTGTGAAGAGCGTAATTGAAATGCCTTCGGTCTGGGGGAAAAAGCTCAAAACAATATTTGTATACAGATACAATACGATGATGTAAAAGAAGTATCGGATCCATTGAAAGAACTTTCCAATAGCCCAGCTTATCTGCTCGCCCGTCAGCAGCTCCTGACGCTGGACTCTGAAGCCCCCCATTTTCTCAATATGGAGACTAAGTAGTCTCCTCTGTATCCACGAGCTTAAACCCTGGACGATAAAAAAAGCGGCTAAGGCCAGAACGGTGGCGACGATGGCAGTGATGATAATAAGCGCAAGCCCGCTGAGCTCGATTCCCGGGATAAGCCGTCCGGTTACGTCAGCCAGTAATTGATTAAAAGCACTTACATGCTTATTCATGTGTAAAACAGCCTTTCACTGCAATATTTATGACCTATGCTAATAAATAATCGGGACACAATTCCTATTTAAGGATTGTTGAGCTCCTCATCTATCCAATACTTAGAGGCCCCTACTGTAGCCCTGAGCGCAATACCGTCCTTTGTCATCTGTATAACTACTATGTCTGAATTTAGAGGTACCTCACCTCCCGTGGCGCCGCCCGTGTCGTCGTACTTTAATGCCGCATCGCCCTGAGCGCCGTAGTTCCAGCCATCGGTCACGAATTGATAAAATACCTCTTTGTTATTAAAGATTATTATTTCCCTGAAGTCCTTGAGCGCCACACCTAAACCGATCCCGCCTTCGGCCATCTTCATATAGATCTGGTCCCTGTTTGAATTATCCGTAACCACTCCATAACCATTCCCCGAACCCACTATTAAAAGCTGAGTATTAAAGTTGCTGAATACCCCGTAGCCTACCGATTGCTTTATCAAATCCCTCGTGAAAGGTTTCTCGGCATATAACTCGGCCAGAGTGTTGTCTTTCATCTGCTGAACATAATCCCTCTTCTGCTGCGGCGTGTCGCCTTTGGGCCTAGCGCAGCCGTAAATAACCGTTACCACTAAGAGCAGTGATAAAAATTTGATGCCTAGTCTCATAATAGCCTCCGTAATTGCGTATTCTCGTAAGCAAGTCTTTCTCTGTAATCAAACTCAATTATATCAAACACGATGTGATTCAGCCAGTATCGAGGCATGTTAAATAAAACTGAGAATTAAGCCCCGTCGTCTATCTCTTTAAATACCTCTTTTGCGAGCCTTAGCCCTGTGAGCGCAGCCGGGAAGCCAGCGTATACAAGTGTCTGTATAAGCACTTCGCTTACCTCTTCCCTTGTGCAGCCGCAGTTGAGCGCCCCTTTTATATGCACCTTCAGCTGATTAGGGGCTGTGCCTAAGGCAGTGAGAGCGGCCACGGCAGTAATCTCGCGCGACTTCATATCGAGCCCGGGACGTGATGATATCTCGCCAAACACAAATTCCATCAGGTAACGAACCATATCCGGGGCTATGTCGTCAAGACTGGCTTTAGTTCTAGCTGCGGCTCCGGGGGAGATTTCCTCAAGTTTTTCCAAACCCTTTTTATATTTATCCTGAGACATATAGAGCCTCCAAATTATGGATTAGTAGCGGGTGTCATATCTATAATTAACTCCCCGGCATCGCTGCACACACTTGAATTAAAATAACCGCTCACCCTGAGGCTCTCGAAGGGTCGCCTCTGTCTACCTTAATTCTATTGCCGCCCCGGCATCGCAAGTTTTAATTTTATTCTTTCTCTCGCTCACACACGACGTTCACTCGCGGCCCCCAGCCTCTGTCCCCTGATTTTATT
>QIHJ01000329.1 GCA_003229065.1 Candidatus Dadabacteria bacterium | reverse complement strand
ACTTCGTCAACATAGTGACGGTCGAAAAACCTGACCCCCCTTTCCCGCGCTCCATTTCTGTAAAACTGCCTGAGCGAGTAATGATCGATAAGCCCTGCTTTTCTAGAGATTGAAAGTCCCGAGACACCATCTAAGTTGTCGACAAAGGGCATAAGTTTGGTTATATCTCGGGGCGTGTATAACTCAACGCCCAGCTCGTACTCTTTATAAAGTGGGAAGTTTTCGTTCATCTCTTCCCAGGAGCGCTCATTGTGCATCCAGTAGTAGCCGAGCCTTCTGAACTGAATTTCCCGGGCGATTGTAGCGTAAAAGTCTAACGAGTATTTTGAAAGCCCTATGTTTGCACGGTTTCTCCATGTGGCTCTGACTCCTCCAGCGTTTTTAAGTGTGGAGGAGTGTTCGCCTTCGAGATCGGGGTCCAGAACACCAATGCTTACCTCCCGCTCCTTATCCTTTAGCCTCTTGGAGAGTGAATAGGCGGCTGCCGAGCCTAATATGCCGGCGCCTATAATGAGATAGTCGAAGCTCTGCCTGGCCATATAAAAAGTCTAACACAGACCTGGAGCCTCTTTATCTTAAAACTTCCCGGCACCGCTGTAAAACACCCACTCACCCTGAGCGTGCACGAAGTGCACAGTCGAAGGGTCGCCTCGGTCTTCTTATTTTATTCCTGCCCCGGCATCGCACTAATACGCTCGCCTCTGTCCACTTGATTTTATACCTGCGGGCATCGCTGTGAAACGCTCGCCCTTAGAAAAAGGGGGACTGTTTCGAGTATGTGAGGAACAGGTCTCTATTCAACAAAGCTACAAGAGTTAATCTTTTACTGGACAAAAATTACTGAAACCATAACAGGGGGGATTTGTAGTTCGTTGTCATTCCGGGTCGGGGCCCGGAATCTCATCTTTTATTCTTTTCATCTTTTATCCTGCATCTTGATTTTATACCCCTCGCTCATAAATGACATTCACTCGCTGCTTCTTGATTTTATACCCCTCGCTCATAAACGACATTCACTCGCTGCCCCCCATTGGCATCGCACTAAAACGCTCGCCTCTACCCCTCATTTTCAGAAAACGAAAAAACCCCCCAGACAGGTTTTGAGAACGGTGTTATATTCTGAAATATGGGTCGAAAGCTTGACTGGCTATTCCTGGATATGAACGCGTATTTCGCCTCTGTGGAGCAGGAGCTCTGCCCGGAGCTCAGGGGACGTCCCACGGTCGTAGTCCCCGTTGATGCCGACACCACGTGCTGTATAGCCGCAAGCTACGAGGCTAAAAGCTTCGGGGTGAAGACGGGCACAAAGGTGGGTGTGGCCAAGAAGCTCTGCCCAGAGCTTCAAATCATCGAGTCGAGGCCCGTTCAATATATCGAGTATCACCACAGGATTATCGAGGCCGTAAACACGGTCATCCCCGTTGATACGGTGCTTTCGATAGATGAGATGTGCTGCAGGCTCACGGGGAGCCAGAGGGAATATCAAAAAGCGCTCTCCCTGGGAGAAGAGGTAAAACTGGCGATAAATGAGAAGGTCGGAGAGTCTCTCCGCTGCTCGGTCGGGCTTTCTACTAACCGCTTTCTCGCGAAAGTGGCGGCCGAAATGGAAAAACCCGACGGCCTTACCGTTATAACCGGGGGGGAGATTCCTGAAAAGCTCTTTTCCCTTTCACTCAACGACCTGCCGGGGATAGGCCAGGGAATGTATGCCAGGCTCCGGAGGCACGGGGTTAGCTCCATAGAGGACCTGTACGGTCTTTCGGAGGAAGAGCTTGCCCATATATGGCAGAGTATTGTGGGGAGGCGGTGGTGGCATCTCTTAAGGGGCGAAGACCTGCCCGATCCTGAAACATCTAGGAAGACCGTAGGCCACTCGCACGTACTCCCGCCCGAGATGAGGACCGAAGACAAAACCCGTGCCGTGATCGTGAGGCTCATACACAAGGCTGCATTCAGGCTTAGAAGGCTTGAATACGTAGCCTCGAGGATGGACGTTAAGGTCAGGTATTTTGGCCGTGACCACAGGTGGGAAAAAACTCTCAAAATGACAAAGAGGAGCGATACTCACTCTATGATAGAGGCTTTCTCTTCTGTTTGGAGAGACAGGCCCCGGGGGCTTACGCCGCTTAGCGTCTCTATGACCCTTTACGACCTTACCCCATCGGGCGGGACGTCGTATCCGCTTTTCACAAGGGAGATTAAACGGGATAAGCTTGCGCTCGCCGTGGACAGGATTAACGAGCGCTTCGGTACGAACAGTATTTATTACGCCCCGATGCACGGGGCTACGGAATCGGCTCCGATGAGGATATCGTTTACCTCTATTCCCGATATTGTAGCTGAGGGGAATAAATCTCCTTAATTAACCACGAATGGACACTAATAGACACTAATTTAAAAACAGATCCGTGTTAATTCGTGGTTAAATTCATTCTGATTTGGCGCTTAATTTCTCGGATGTTTCCGGTTCTTTTTACCTGCTTCTTCCAAAGAGAAGAGGTACTGACCACTGTCTTCAAGGACGTCCACTTTGCGTGAGGAGGCGTTATCTTTAAACTGTACGGACTTGCCGTCCGTGACAAGAGACCAGTTGTGAGGCTCGCTCAGGACTTCGGGCATCTCTTTTTTCAGATAGGTGAGAATGCTTCTGAACCTGCTTACGGGTATTCCGCTTTTCTGAAGCGAAACGAGCCAGCGGAGAATGATGAAGTCTTCGGTCGAGTAAAGCTTGGGGTGCCCCCTGCCCTGCGATTTTCTTAAGGACGGGACCAAGAGCCCCGTGTGCTCGTAATAGTACAGGCGGTCATAGTCGATCTTAACCCCTTCGAGCGCTAAAATGAGCTGGATTACGTCTTTACTCTTAAGCCCGTTCTCGACCCTTTTGCGCGTGCCTTTCTTATCTTGCTTTTTTCGCGCCTGCTTCTTCATGGACTTCCTTCCTGATTTTATTCCTGCCCCGGCATCGCACTATGTGCTCCGGTCTGTCTTCTAATTTTATACCTGCTCTCATTCACACACGACGTTCACTCGCTGCCCCCGGCCTCTGTCCCCATTCTTATTTTATACCTGCGGGCATCGCACTAAAACGCTCGCCTCTGTCCCCTAATTTTATTCCTGCTTTCATTCACACACGACATTCACTCGCCGCCCCCGGCCTCTGCCCCCCATAGAAAGCCACCTACCCTCACATTAGCATAAAGAGTTTATTAGTGCAATTATAATGTTCCTTAGGCTTTAGATGCTTGAATGAAT
>QIHJ01000079.1 GCA_003229065.1 Candidatus Dadabacteria bacterium | reverse complement strand
GCTCAGGTTTGTGAGACACAGGAGCTACACTGTTTTCGTCGTCTACCGTCTCGCGCTTGCTGTAATAATTGTCTTCCTGTACTTATACAAAAACTGAGAAGATTGTCCTAAAGTAGAACGATTTAAGAGAACGGAATAATGGAGTTTTTTTGTGATTGCAGCTCTTTCAGCCACATGGGGTGGAATTTCCGGGTTTTAACCCTCACATTCGGATATTTAAGTTAAGGGCATTTTAGCTCTGTAAACGAATTTACTTTACATACACCTGTGTCAAAGCTAATCTTTTTATATATGCATTCTATAAAGCCTATATCACAGTTTCTATCTGCTCTCTTCTTTATCTCAGCATTTTTAATCCCTCAAACCGCATTCCCCTTAGCGGAGAAAGAAAGTGATAAAAGGAGTGATATTGCCGTCATAAATGCAATGGCAGACGAGCTGGAGCGCTCTCAATCAAAGCTTAAATTAGAGGGTTACCAAGCCCCCTATTTCATAAGCTATCAGATAAAGGACAATGCCTACACGAGCATACAGGGTAAATACGGGGCGATTGTCGATTCGGACATTAATCGAATAAGACGCCTCTACGTGGACGTGCGCGTAGGGGATTACGAATTCGATAACTCCGTAAGGGGCCGCTCGGGCGGAGTCGTACCTTTTCACGACGCCTCATCAGTCCCTCTGGATAACGACCCCGATGCCATCAGGGCCGTTCTGTGGCAGGTCACGGATTACACATACAAAGAAGCCCTCACACAGTACTTCAATAAGAAGGCCGCTATAGTTCAGGAGGTTAAGGACAAGGATATAATGAGTTTTACAAAGGAAGATAGCCATACCTTCTACGGGCCCGAGCTTAATCTAACATTCGATACGGCGGAATGGGAAGACAAGGTCAGGGAATTATCATCGGTTTATAAGGATTACAGAGACCTTATAAATGGTGACATAGTCGTAACGGCTCAAAAGGAAACAGTATATTTCGTTAATACCGAAGGGACTCGGTATGTAAGGGACGAGGTGCTTTATTCAATAGACGCCCAGGTCTCTACCAGGGCCGAAGACGGGAAGAAAATTTCAAATTACAGGAACTTCTACTATGTAACACCTGAGGAAATTCCCTCGGTTAATGCATTAAAATCTATGGTAAAAGAGATGGTGGATGAGACGATCAGGATGAGGGACGCCGAGGTGCTTCAGCCCCTCAGCGTGCCCGCGCTACTTGAGCCTGAGGCTGCGGGAGTGGTATTCCATGAAGCTATTGGTCATAGACTAGAGGGCGAGAGGCAGATAGACGAAAACGAAGGGCAGACATTCAGGGAGAAGGTCGGCGAGAGTGTGATACCGCCGTTTCTCTCCATTATTGACGACCCAACGCTAAAGAGTTTTGAGGGTAAGCATCTCATGGGGTATTACCCTTTTGACGACCAGGGCGTGCCGGGAGAAAGGGTCTTGCTCGTCGAGGACGGAGTGCTGAGGAATTTCCTTCTTTCCAGGACCCCTGTAAACGGATTCGAGCGCTCAAACGGCCACGGCCGGGCCTCTTATGGACGCGCGCCTATTGCAAGGATGAGCAATACAATTATCGAATCGGACAGCACACGCACGAAAGAGGAGCTAAAAGAGCTCCTCATCGAGGAGGTAAAACGCCAGAACAAGCCGTTTGGCCTTCTTATAAAGAGTATGAGGGGCGGTGAGACCAATACCTCCTCTTACAACTTCCAGGCCTTCAGGGCTACTCCCGTCGTTATATACAAGGTTGACCCCAAGACCGGGGAAGAGTCCCTTGTCAGGGATATAGAAATGGTGGGCACCCCGCTTGTCACTATCAACAAGATCATCGCAACGGGCGACGATTACGCCGTATTTAACGGCTTCTGCGGCGCAGAATCGGGTTATGTGCCCATATCTACCATTGCTCCCAGTATATTAGTTTCAGAAATGGAATTTCAGCGCACTTCATCTAAAAAGGAAAAGCTCCCACTCATCCCGCCCCCATTTTTCGACAGCACTAACAAATAGAAGCTTTAGGTTTAGTAAAGCTCAAATTAATCCTGTTTACTTAGATGTTTCAGTATGTTACAATTGCTGAAAGTTACATTATTGGATATAGAATAATCTTGTATTTATAATCTAGAGGGGAGGATACCCATGAAAAAGCTTATAAGCAGTGTAATGGTGTTACTGTTAATGACCGTATTTTCCATCCGTGCTAATGCAGCATTCGGCGATCTTTTTATCCAGGTAGAGTTGAATACGCCCAGCCAGGGATGTTCGATATTGAAAGTTAGGCCGGACGGATTTCTTTCTCAGTTCATTTCCAATGCCCAGATTTTAAATCTTACGGGGAGTTCTACGGCTGACTGCGATGATACAGGCCTTGCCGTAGGCTTGGACGGGAAAGTATACTTCAATGAGGACAGTTCTGACAATATTTTCGTTGCAACTCGAAATGGTCAGCTCGGTATATTTATTACAGATAACGTTGTTGACCCTTTATTTCCG
>QIHJ01000399.1 GCA_003229065.1 Candidatus Dadabacteria bacterium | reverse complement strand
CGGGCTTCAAATGGCGGTCTATATGCTGGGCTGGGAGTTTCTGTTCCGGGGGTTTATGCTTTTCGGCCTGAAGGAGAAGTTTAAAGAAGGAAGCATACTGATACAGATGATCCCGTTTGCGCTGCTGCACTTGGGAAAACCCGAGATAGAAACGATTAGTACAATATTTACGGGAATACTCTGGGGGTATATTTGTTACAGGGGGAAGTCCTTCTGGCCCGCCTACATAATGCATGTAGTGGTGAATGTCTCGAACAAAGCATTTGTGCTGGGTTTGGTATAACTACTTGAATTCGGCAATTTCTAAAAGCACGCCGTCCGGGTCGTGAAAATAGAAGAGCGTTTTACGCCCGGCGTCATGAGGTAGAACAGTCGCAGGAACACTCACAGGCTCGCTCAGGAGCTTAACACCCGCTTTTCTTAGCCTACCAGCCATTTCATATATACCATCGACTCTAAATGCAATGTGACGGAGCCCAATTGTATTTGCAAGAGAGTTAGACGGCATTGATTCGCCAATTGGAGATTTATAGCAAAGAAGCTCAATCTTGGGCTCACCTGCAGGGGCAACGATAAAGGCTACATCCGCAACTACACCCTTGAGCCCGACTATGGAGTCTATCCAGTCGCCCTCAAGGTGCACGCTGTTTGTCTTCTCAAAACCAAGTAGCTCGGTGTAGAATTTTACCGAGCGATCCAGGTCGGATACTACAATATTTATGTGGTCGATTGCGCAGATCATCTAATTTTGGTCGACCGTAACGAATCTGACTCTCTTTTCAGTAGCAACAACAAAGTTATCCGCCAATATGTCTCTGTAGTTTTCAATTAAAC
The DNA here is from genome assembly GCA_003229065.1 of Candidatus Dadabacteria bacterium. GTDB lineage: Bacteria > Desulfobacterota_D > UBA1144 > Nemesobacterales > UBA2774 > UBA2774. The sequence goes on along the minus strand of QIHJ01000399.1, from coordinate 1,673 downwards.
TACGTACGACATCTATCTTATGAGAGGCGCTTTCATTTTCAAGACTAAGAAAAATGATTCCTTTGTGAGGTTGTTGTCCTCGATAAACCTTTTCACCGAAATCCTTATCGTTTGTTATTAAGATCCAATCCCCCCTCATGGGCCAATTTTAAAATAGTACCGTCGCCAATTCCACGCGCTTCTTCATAAACTGAAAAGACCTTGTGATTTTGATCACGTAACCACTTAGCAACTAATGGACCGGTGCACTCATCCACAAGGAACCGCATTTATTGATTCTCAACTTCAAGCGGCATAAAGGAGCTGTTCTCTAAGGACTTTTTTGCAAAGAGCAAGCAAGCCTTAATATCTTGTTCCGATAGTCCATCATACTCAGCAATAATTTCATCTACAGTAGCTCCGTGAGCCAGTAGATTTAAGATAAATTCTACAGTTAACCTAGTACCTCGGACTACGGGCTTGCCGACCATCACTTTGGGGTCGATAGTGATTCTTTCAAGCAATTGATTATCGGTCATACCTTCAGAATTAAGTTTACAACAGAGCGCGGTGTAATTACAAGCAAACTGGTAGTTTAGATTGGAGTATTTTTATAGACTACAAAATTAATGTGGTCGATAGCACTTCTCATTATCAGAATATTAAGAGAAACATCAGTGACTCTCTAGCTTTATTTTTTTATCTTTTAGCGCCTGGATTGCGTGTTTGAGACCGCCCAGCGTGAGCGGGAACATGCGGTCTTTCATAAACTCCCGCACCATGCCGACGGACTGTGTGTAGCGCCAATCCTCCTGAGGAACCGGGTTCAGCCAGATAATGTCGGGGAACTGTGTCTTTAACCGCTCGAGCCACACGAAGCCCGCTTCGTCGTTATTGTGCTCTACGCTGCCGTTTTGATACAGGAGCTCGTAAGGGGACATTGAGGCGTCACCTACTATTATGACTTTATAGTCGCTGTTGTAGGTGTTCAGCACTTCGAAGGTCGGAATGGATTCCTCCCAGCGCCTTAGATTATTCTTCCAGACAGACTCGTAAAGGCAGTTATGAAAATAATAGTGCTCAAGGTGTTTAAATTCATACTTTGCAGCCGAAAATAGCCTCGAACAAAGCTCGACATGGTCGTCCATAGAGCCGCCTATATCTAAAAACAAAAGCACCTTTATGTTATTTTTCTTTGCCGGGACCATCTCGAGCTCCAGTAGCCCTGCGTTCCTGGAGGTCTTTTCTATCGTACGGTCCAGATCGAGCTCCTCCTCCACACCCTCCCGAGTAAGTATGCGGAGCCTCCTTAGGGCCATTTTCATGTTCCTTGTCTGAAGCTCTACACCGTCGTCAAGGTCCCTGAACTCCCGCTTGTCCCATACCTTGATCGCTCTCCGGTGCCTGCTCTCCTCCTGCCCTATCCTTATGCCTTCGGGGTTGTAGCCGTAAGCGCCGAACGGGGATGTGCCTCCGGTTCCTATCCACTTGTTCCCGCCCTGGTGGCGCTTCTTTTGCTTTTTCATAAGCTCCTTAAGCCGCTCGAGCAGCTTATCGAGCCCTCCCATTTTCTTAATCATATCCTTCTCTTCATCACTGAGCGCATTGACGAAGCTCTTCCTGAGCCAGTCCTCCGGTATTTTCATAAAATCTTCTGTGTCTATGGTCTCGACGCCTTCGAAGAAATAGCCGAA
>QIHJ01000142.1 GCA_003229065.1 Candidatus Dadabacteria bacterium | reverse complement strand
TTATCCACTCATATTCGGAAGGACCGCATACAGATTCGAGGGTAAAGGGGCCGAGACACCGGGGTTCATAGCGGGCGTGGGACTGAAGTTCCCTATATTTATAGGGTTCTCAAGATTCGCCGACATTGAAAGCGCCAGGGGCGACCTTAAGAGGGCTAAAGCACAGATGGCGCAGCAAAAAGCCGCAATAGTCTCGGAGATAAAAAAGCTTTATCTGGATCTCGAATATTCAGAAGAGAATATAAAAGTTATAGATAATACCAAAAGATCGGCTCTGCTTAGCCTTGAGCTTGCAAACGAAAGATACAGACTAAGAAGGGCGTCGGACGTCGAGCTTGCCGAGGCCGAATCCCTCTATGCTACAACTAACGCTACATACATGCAGTCAATATATAATTATAATATAGCTGCAGCACGATTAAAACACGCTATAGGTGAAAATGGATATACTCAAAAATAACAAGTTAACCGCAGCGATAATAATAGTTATCGCTATTGCGGCCATATTGATTGTTCCCCGATTCCTGGACAGAGGGAGCAAGGGGATTTCCTACGTAACCGAAAAGGTCGACAGGAGTAACGTGACTTCATACATAGAGGCATCGGGTACTATCAATCCGCTCACTACGATAGATGTAGGCACTTTGGTATCCGGGACTATCAATACAATTCATGTCGACTACAACACCGACGTAAAGAAAGGAGACCCTTTAGCACAGATTGATCCCGCACCCCTAAAGACCGCAGTTAAAAGCTCAGAAGCAAACAACAATAAAGTACAGGCTGATCTAAACGTTGCAGAATCTCTCTACAAAACGAATAAAGAGCTATACGACAAAAGGCTAATATCAAAAGAGGAATTCGATGACTCAAAGTCCCGCTATTCATCAGCGCTTGCGGCCTTTGAGCAGGCAAAGGTCGAGCTTGAAGTCACCTCAACCAACCTTGAGAACGCGACCATCCGCTCCCCGATAGACGGGATAGTGCTATCTAGAAATGCAACTTCAGGCGAGTCGGTGCTTGCAAACGGTAAGCCCTTATTCACCGTATCGGAACATTTACAGAATATGCAGATCGACACCAGAGTAAGCGAGTCCGATATAGGTAAAGTCGGGGAATCACAGGAGGCGCTCTTTAGTGTTGACGCTTACCCGGGAATGACGTTTTTAGGAAAAGTCGAGCAGGTTAGAAATGACCCAATTAACGAAAACAATGTGGTCACGTATAACGTTGTAGTGCTTACGGATAATCAGGAGCTAAAATTAAAACCGGGAATGACTGCACAAGTAAAAATAGTAGTAGCTGATAAAGAAAATGTGCTCAGGGTTCCTACTTCAGCTATAAGGTTTATTCCCCCTACTTCAGCAGACATCGAAGGCTCACCCGACTACAAGGAGAACTCATCTTACCTCTGGATACCGACTAGAGGCGGGACCATAAAACCCCTTCCGATCGAGACCGGGGTAAGCGACGACAGATATACAGAGATTGCATCCGGCAATATTAAAGAAGGGCAAGAAGTGATAGTTGAAGCATTTGTTAATAGCGGGTCCAATATCAATTCCTCATATTTGCCGCAGCCAAGAAGGTTTTAATTAAAATTAGAAAATGTTGATCAATCACAGGAGATATTGATTGTATGAGTGAAAGCATCCCTGTTATCTCAGCAAAAGATATATATAAAATATATCAACTAGGTGATATCGATGTTCATGCTCTAAACGGCGTCTCACTCGATATAGAGGAGGGTGAGTTTGTCTCGATAATGGGAGCCTCGGGCTCAGGCAAGAGCACGTTCATGAACATTATCGGCTGCCTAGACAGACCTACCAAGGGGGTATATCGTCTGGACGGTGAAGAGGTGTCCGAGCGAAGCCCCGATGAGCTTGCAGAGATAAGGAACAATAAAATAGGCTTTGTATTTCAGAGCTTTAACCTTCTCTCCAGAACCTCAGCTCAAGAGAACGTAGAGCTTCCGATGATCTACAGCAACACGCCGCGTGAGAAAAGATCAGAGCTTGCATATAAAGCGCTTGAGATTCTCGGTCTATCGGGGCGCGAGAAGCACTTTCCCTCTCAGCTCTCCGGCGGACAGCAACAGAGGGTCGCAATCGCAAGGGCAATAGTCAATGATCCGAGCATAATTTTAGCCGATGAGCCTACCGGCAACCTCGATAGCGCCATAAGCGCAGAAATCATGGATATATTCAAGACCCTTAACTCTCATGGAAAAACAATCGTCATGATTACCCACGAACGGGAAATAGCTAAGTACGCTGAACGGATTCTAGTATTTAAAGACGGTCTTTTAGTCGAAGAGATTAGAAATTAGAAGTTGACAGGAAAATCCGGACATAAATCTCAGTTTACACCTTATCAATTAGTAAACTATCTGTATAAACCCTTCTCCGCCCACGGCGAAATCCGATATCTCGTCCCCGTTAACATCTCCCGTTGTCATTACTTCCTGAGCGAACTCCGTATCCCCGGGTTCACCGACAACATTGA
>QIHJ01000124.1 GCA_003229065.1 Candidatus Dadabacteria bacterium | reverse complement strand
CCCCGTTCGGCTTAATGAGCGCACTACGTTACGGGGCGCCATTTGGGCGATTACGTCTACATAGCCGCCTATATGAGATAATAGCTTCATTAATATTCGTGTTATAAGGGGTACGAGAAGAGACGAGCCCAGGAGTATAAAGAAAATGGAAATCAGGCCCAGGCTAAGGCTGTCTGAAGGTAAGTAGACAAGTATCAACCCTGCCGCGATAAAGCCCGCCCCTATAAAACTTAAGGGCTTGAGCGACTTAAGAACAAAACTTTCCAGAGTGGAGCGTGAAAGGGCACCCGCGGGTTTTACGCGTGAAGCCTCGTAGGCGGGTACAACGCCCGCTATGACAGATGCGATTACACCTAGAAGTAAACCTTTTACAATTGTATAGGGGGACACGGTGAAGCCGGTAACCGTTAGTGTGAAGTAGAGGTCATTGATTGTGCTTGTAACGAGCCCCAGGATGCCTCTGCCGAGAAGAATTCCGAGAAATAAACCCAACAGGCTTCCTATGAGCCCCAATATTACGGTTTCAATCAAAACCGTTTGGAATATTTCCCGGCCCGTGACGCCGAGCACGCGAAGGACGGCAAAGGTGTGGCGCCTGCTGAGAACCGAAAATATGACTGCGTTATATATAAGGAATAGGCCTACGAAAAGCGCAAGCAAGCTGAGAGTCAATAAATTCAGCTCAAATGCCCTGGTCATGCTCTCAGCGGATTTGGACAACTGATCTACCCGTCCGATGTCTATCCCTTCAGGCAAAATATTTTGAATTTGGGAGAGGCTAAGACTGCCCTCCCGGGATTGATCATCTATGATCAAATCAATATGTGTCAGCAGGCCCGTCTTGTTCAAGAGCTCCTGCGCCGTTGATATATCGCTCACTATAACACCTTGAAGGCCTCTTGCCGCACCGCCGCCCTCAGGCTCTATCAGGCCGATTACCCGGACTGTCTCACTGACGGAGCCGTACATGATCCGAAGGCTGTCCCCTTTGCTTATTCCTTCTCTGTCTGCAAGGGCCTCGGATATAAGGACTGTATTGGGTTCGGTTAGTAATGAAGAGAACGTTTCGGGCGGTAGGTCTTTGTTAAATATGCCCTGTTCAGAGCTTATGCTCGAAAAGGGATCGATGCCGATTAGCCTGAGCGTACGTCCCTCAAACCCTGGAACGTTCACATAGTCCTGAACGCAGGGGACAGCGTTGTTAATTCCCAGTTTTAAAAGCTCTACGTAAACACGTTCATCCACACTTCCGTTTCTCCCGGTAATACGGTGTGTGGAACTGCTTGAAAACGCCTCAGTGCTGAGTGAAAACGAGAGCGCTGCGCTCTTATTCGCGAGATCGACCGACGTTACAAGCGCAACGCCGAGAGCGATACCGAGAACAAGGAGGAAGCTCTGGAGTCCATGTTTTCTGATGTAGCTGAATCCGACGCCGAGTAATGTAAATTTCATAATTAGTAGATATCAAGTCCTTGAATCATGGATATACGGAGATTGTGCTTATCTAGCTAGATACCTGAATAAGGCTTCCTTTTTCAATGTTGTAAACAGTATCTCCGCGCTCCGCTATATCGGTGCTGTGCGTTGCGACTATCATGGTTTTCCCGGACTCCCGCTGTATCCCGAGGAGCAAATCGAGAACCTCAAGCGATGTCCCGGTGTCGAGGTTTCCGGTAGGCTCGTCTGCCAATATTAGCGCGGGGTCGTTTACGAGAGAGCGGGCGATGGCTACACGCTGCTGCTCGCCTCCCGAGAGCACATCGGTGTAGGACTCGGCCCTGTTCTCAAGACCGACTTTCTCAAGTAGGCAAAGCGTTTTATCGAAGCTGTCTTTTCTGGATACGCCTGAAAGCTCACCCGGAAGAGATATGTTCTCCATTACGGTTAGGGTTGGAATGAGATTAAAAAACTGGAAGATGAACCCTATATGGTCCCTCCTTAATAGTGTAAGCTCGCTCTCTGTCAGGCCCGATATATCCTTACCGTTTATTTCGATACGTCCGCTGTCCGGAGAATCTATCCCTGAAATCAGATTAAGTAGCGTAGTCTTTCCCGAGCCGCTCTTGCCGAGCAGTACGACAAGCTCTCCCTCTGTGATTTCCACACTTACGTCATTCAGGATATTGACCCGGTTTCCGCCCTCTTCATAGAATTTACTTATATGCTCGAGACGCAGTATCGGTTTTTTCATACGATTCCAAGGGGCTGTGAATTAGATAAAAAGTAGTGACCCTTACCAGTCGGATATCAAACACTATTACTAGTAAGTAAGAGTAATGATTGGCTGTCCTTTTTCAAGGCCGTTACCGGGAAGAAGAACCCTCATCACGAATGGTAAATTTGAGTGTCTGTAATGTCCCCGCACCTTCTGAATCTGTAACCACTATCAAGACTTCGTAATCGCCCGAGTCCTCTATACCGTATTCCCAAGTGATGAGGCCCATTGCGGGCTCGATTGTCATACCTTTGGGAGCGCCCCTCAAGGTGTAATCAAAGCTGTCGCCGTCTGGGTCGAGGGCCTCTACCGTAT
>QIHJ01000136.1 GCA_003229065.1 Candidatus Dadabacteria bacterium | reverse complement strand
TATCTCAGTATCCTAATACAATTCCTGCAAATGAGAACGAAAATATGATTATATACGGGAAAAATCCTGTAAACGAAATTCTTTCAGACCCACATTCGGGTGTTGACGAGGTAATGGTCAATAAAGACGCAAAATCCGATAACGCATCTGAAATCGTTAAACTTGCTAAGAGTAGAGGCTTGAAGGTCTCTTTTCTTCCCCGTGAGGCGCTCAACAGGCTTGCGGGCACCACTTCTCACCAGGGCGTACTGGCAAAGATACGGGATTTTACCTACTCGGATATATCCCACATACTTCAACAGACACGCAGTAAAGGGGAGAGCCTGCTGATAGTTATACTCGACCATTTGGAGGACCCTCAGAACCTGGGTGCAATTGTAAGGACTGCGGAGTTTCTGGGAGCGCACGGAGTGGTGATACCCAAGGACAGGGCTGCTGCTGTAACTCCTTCGGTTATAAAGGCCTCTTCCGGGGCTGTGAATCATGTCCCTCTTGCAAGGGTCGTTAATCTCGCGCGCGTGATTAAGGGTTTAAAAAAAGACGGGTTGTGGATAGTAGGCGCTGACGCTGACTCCTCTCAGTCGGTATACGAGCAGGATTTTAAGGGTCTGGACATTGCTCTGGTAATAGGGAGTGAGGGCAGGGGGCTTTCTAAATCCGTAAAGGACTCGTGTGATTTTCTGGTGTCTATTCCCAAGCTAGGAAAAGTCTCTTCACTTAACGCCTCGGTTGCCGCGGGGATAATGCTCTATGAGATTGTGAGACAGAGGGCTACAGTAAATAAAACATAGTTTCATCTCAGGCTACTCTTAATATATTCCGGATTTCTAAATGTTTTATTTTGGCATCTTGGTATTTTCAGAATTCTCTAGGCAGGAGAAATAACTTTTCTGAACAGAATCCCTGTCCTCAGGAGCTACACCGTCGGATTCCGTAACTATCATCATAGCATATAGCTTAAACTCATCGTTCAACTTACTGCCGTTATTTTTGAGGATCGTGGCAAGCTGCTCTTTGTCTTTCTCGTCGAGTCCCAAATTCTGCGCGCAGCTATTTGAAACTTCTTCGGGACTGTTTATTTTGGGAGATTTGATCTCGTATTTCTCGCCGAAACAGCTTGAGAGTGTAAGGGCAAATAGGCCTAAAATTATTATTACGATGGGTGCTGAGCGAATTATGATTAACTTTTTCATAGACCCTATTCTACAGAATAAACCTAACGTTTGTAAAGGTGCATGTCTCTTTACTTAGCATTATAATATTATTTTTTTGAATCGATCAGCTTTCTAAACTCATCTTCGGTAAGGATCTCGATTCCCAGAGACTGCGCTTTTGCGTACTTGGAGCCAGGGTCTTTTCCTGCGACCACGTAGCTTGTTTTTTTGGTAACCGATGCGCTCGCACGTCCTCCGTGGTTCTCGACCAATTGTGCAGCTTCGTCTCTGGTGAGTGATTCGAGTCCCCCCGTAAATACGAAAGTTTGTCCATTTAGACCATCGCTCACCTGGGTACTCTCAGGATAAGTAATACGGATTCCTGCACTTAGCATTTTTTCGACTAACTCTCTGTTTTTCTCTGTCTCAAAAAAGTGTACGACTCTCTCCGCTATCTCAGAACCTATAGTGTGTATTGAAGTAAGCCCCTCCTGGGTTGCGGTCATTAATGCCTTTATATCGGGATAGTTCTGAGCGAGGATCTGTGCCGTCCGCTCCCCGACGTGGCGTATGCTTAGGGAGTTTATGAAACGCTCAAATGGAACGGACTTACTGTTTTCTATCTCTTTCTCCAAGTTCTCGGCCGATTTTTCTGCGAACCTTTCCAGCGGCAGCAGTGATTCTTTACTTAGATAGAAAATATCTCCCATGTCTTTTACGAGTCCTTCCGACATAAGCTGCTCCACTATCTTTTCTCCGAGTCCCTCGATGTCAAAGCCTCTCCTTGAGGCAAGATGGGTAATGCGCCCCCTGAGCTGAGCTGGGCAGGAAAGGTTCGGGCAGTAGTAGTATGAGCCCTCTCTTTCGACGGGGGTACCGCAGGAAGGGCATTTATCCGGCATAACAATCTTTTTCTCTTCCCCGGTCCTTTTTTCCTTAACAGGCATCACGACCTCGGGTATGACGTCTCCGGCCCTCTGTACCAGAACCGTGTCGTCTATGCGTATATCCCTTTCATTTATTATGTCCATTGTGTGAAGGGACGCGCGCTTGATGGTGATCCCGGAAATCTTTACAGGCTCAAGCTCGGCCACAGGAGTCAGCAGCCCGACACGCCCGACCTGTACCGTAACATCGTTTATTCTCGTCGTACCCTGACGGGGCTTGAACTTGTACGCTACGTTCCACCGCGGGTGCTTTGCCGTTGCGCCAAGCTCCTTTTGATAGTCCTTACGGTTTACTTTTATCACTATACCGTCCGCCTCGTAAGGCAGGCTGTCTCTTATGGACTCGATCTCTTTATAATAAGAGACGGCCTCTTCTATCCCGGAGCAGCGCATTATGCGGTCTTCGACCTTAAATCCCCAGGCGCGGAGCGATTCTACC
>QIHJ01000384.1 GCA_003229065.1 Candidatus Dadabacteria bacterium | reverse complement strand
TCAAGCTCATGCACTATATCTCCTACATCTTTATCCCTCTTAAGTGGAAACGCGATGAATTTAACTGCCGCTGCTGCGGATGCGATTATAGCAAGGGTCTTCAGGACTGAATAATAGACTGGATTGTAAAATATTAATGAAAGCAGAGATACCAGAGCAAGCGAGGCGAATATGACAAAGGCGGTGTAAAGGAGCCCCTTTACGAGTGTGAACTCACTCCTCTTTCGCCTTATTTTACTTACCGCGGTTTCTAGTCTCTTTGCATCAGTTCTACTTATCATGCATCTAAAAGATTACCTTAGACACTCTCAAGTTGGTAGCCTCTGTTAACTATGCTATCCTATTCGGCTTTGAAGTCTGGTATTGAAGAATTAAGAATACGGACGGATAGAGTGGAGTACTGATGGCGTTTAAAAAGCTTCTAACTAAGAGGATGGAGTTCTCCGCGTCTCACCGGTACTGGAACCCCGGGTGGAGCGAGGAGAGAAATAAAGAGGTGTTCGGTAAGGCTTCGGGCCCCCACGGTCACGGGCATAATTATACACTTGAGATTACAGTAGAGGGTGAGGTGGATAAAGAGACCGGTATGATAATAAACCTCTATCAGCTAAAGGTGATAATGAAAGAAGTGCTGAATGATTTCGACCATAAGTACTTAAACGAAGATAATCCGCATTTCAAAGAGCTAATCCCTACAACTGAGAATATAGCGGCCGTTATGTGGGATATCTTTTATGAGAAGTTAGGCTCAAACCCAAGCTGTAAGCTCTACAGGGTCAGGCTTTATGAGACCGATGAGCTTTATGTTGACTACAGGAGGGTAGAGCAATAATAGAAATAGTAACACTTACAAGGGTTTATAGGTTTTCGGCAGCTCACAGACTGTGTATCAAACATTTTTCAGATGAGGAGAATGAGAGGATATTTAATAGCTGCTCTAACATCAACGGTCACGGACACGACTACAGTGTGCAAGTTAGGGTGTCGGGTGAAATAGACTCGGAAACGGGTATGGTGGTAAACCTTGAGGAGCTTGACAGACTTTCAGGCCGGGTACTAGAGGGGCTAGACCACAAGAGGCTCGACGTCGAAGTACCTTACTTTACAGAGAACCAGCCAACGGGCGAGAATATAGCTAAATATATCTGGGGCAGATTGAAAGAGGGGATTGGAGAAAGTCTTGTGCACGTTAGCGTCGGTGAGACAAAAAACAGTTATTTTGAATATTTCGAGGAGGTTAGTTACCTAGATGAGTATTGAAAAAGCAGTCAAGGAGATACTTGTACAAATAGGTGAAGACCCTAAGCGCCAGGGCTTGAAGGATACGCCCACAAGGATGGCCAGGATGTTCGATGAGCTGACGGTGGGTTACCATGTATCGCCTGAAGAGATTATAAACGGCGCTCTATTCGATATAAATTTCGAAGAAATGGTAGTTGTGAAAGACATAGAGTTCTATAGTCTCTGTGAGCACCATATGCTGCCTTTTTTCGGTATGTGCAGCGTTGCCTACATACCAAACGGCAAGATAGTGGGGCTCAGCAAAATCCCTCGGATTGTGGAAGTGTTTTCAAGGAGGCTCCAGGTGCAGGAAAGGATGACCGGGCAGATAGCCGACTTTCTTGAGGAAGTGCTGAAGCCTCAGGGCGTTGCAGTAGTGGCGGAAGCGCAGCATCTATGTATGTCAATGAGGGGGATTATGAAAGCCGACGCCACTATGCTTACGAGCTCAATGCGCGGAGCGTTTAAGAAGGACAAGAGGACAAGGAGTGAGTTTTTGAGCTTTATCAGTAAAAAACCTTAATATGGTCGTCAAATAATATATAATAGTATGTAATTCACAGTGAGGAAGTGTAAATAGAATGCTCCGAGTAGTCGTAGTGGGAATAAGCCATAATACCGCACCTGTAGAAATAAGGGAGCGGTTCACGTTTTCAGAGGACGAAACATCTATAGCAGTAGCCGAGCTTAGCTCAATGGAGGGTATCGAAGAGTGCATGGTCCTTTCTACCTGCAACAGGACCGAGATCTATGCAGCGTCAGATAATGCGGAGGCCTGTGTGGACAGCATTAAGCGCTATCTATCGGGTTCTTCCGGCATAAGCCGCGAAGAGTTTTCCCCCTATATCTATATGTCGATCGGGCATATGGCTGTACGCCATCTCTACAAAGTGGCGTGCGGTATTGACTCGATGGTTCTGGGAGAGCCGCAGATACTGGGTCAGGTGAAAAGCGCCTACAGGAGCGCGGTTCTTAAAGAGACTGCCGGGCTTATACTAAACAGGCTCTGCCACTCGGCGTTTTTTGCCGCGCAGAGAGTCAGGACTGAAACCGGAATAGGATCAAGGGCTGTCTCGATAAGCTATGTCGCCGTGGAGTTAGCGAAGAGAATTTTCGATGATCTGTCTTCAAGAAAAGTTATGCTGATAGGCTCGGGAGAAATGGCCGAGCTTGCGGCGAAGAATCTGGTGAGCGCCGGTATCGGGGACCTAGTGATCGCAAGCCGCCAGTTTGATAGAGCAGCCTCGCTTGCCGAGCGCCTGAACGGGAGT
>QIHJ01000417.1 GCA_003229065.1 Candidatus Dadabacteria bacterium | reverse complement strand
CTCAAAGGCTTCCCTGTCCCCTTGTCCTGTGGGCTGTATGTCGGCAAGCGCCCAGACTGTGAGCGTATCCACCGGGTCGTACCAGTCGGCCCGAAGGAGCGCGTCTCCAGATGTATATCCGATCCGGCACGATGTGAATACGAGATAGAGGATAAAGATTAACGGTGAGATATTCTTTAGCATTAACTGATAATTATAACGATAAATGATCTAAGGGAGCATATTAAGTTAAAGCAGTCGTTCCAATAGCTTCTTCGCCGTTTACTCCTGTAATCGTTACGTCCGCCTCATCGCCAATTTTTAAGTTTTAAGCCCGGGTCCTCGAGCCTGACGGATATGTAGTTTGGAGTTGTGCCCTTGGAATTTGTTTCGACGAGCACGGGAAAAGTTTTTCCTAAAAAGCTTCTTACGAACTCGGATTTCTTTTTTGAGCCTAGTTCTCTAAGTCGTTTACTCCTGTCCTTTATAATATCGGGGTGTATCTGATCGGACATTACGGCTGCTGTGGTCATCTTTCTCTTCGAATATGGGAAAACATGGAAATATGTGAGCGGCGATTCCTGTGCGACATTGTAGGTATTGTGGAACTCCTCTTCGGTCTCGCCCGGAAAACCGACCATAATGTCAGACCCTATGGCGGCTTCGGGTATATTCACTCTAATACTTTTTGTGAGTTTAAGGAACGTTTCAGGTGTATAGCGCCTCCTCATCCTCTTAAGCACGCCTCTATCTCCGCTCTGAAGCGCTACATGGAACTGAGGACAGATAGTTTCGGATGAGGCTACGAACTCTATTAACTCTGTGTCAAAATCTGCCGGGTCAAGAGATGTAAGCCTTACACGACCCACTATCTTGGCCTCTTCTATTTGTTTTATGAGCTCAAAGAAGCTTGTGCCGATATCCCGCCCGTAGCTCGCTATGTGTATGCCTGTGAGTACTATCTCTTTATATCCTGCCAGAGACAGCTTCTCCATACGCTTTAGAATCTCCCGGGCTTCCAGGCTTCGCGAGCGGCCCCTGGCGCGCGGGATGATACAGAAGCTGCACGCGTAATTGCAGCCGTCCTGTACCTTCAGGAATGCCCTGGTGCGCCCGGGGAAATTCCCGATATCCGGGCTCTCAAAGCTCTTTTTCTTCTCTTTGAAAATATCCGTTCTGAACACCCTGGTTTTTGTCTGCGGCTTCCCTTCCCTTATCACTTTTAGTAGAGACGTAAACTTGTCGGAATTGCCGACTACGTAATCGACGCCGTCCACCCCTTGAAGCTCCTCTGAGGATACCTGCGCGTAGCAGCCTGTAACCACGACTACGCCCTCTGGGTTTGCGCGTTTGGCCCGATAGACGTAGTTCCTTGCCTCGGCGTCTGCTTTATGCGTTACGGTGCACGTATCTATTACGTAAACGTCCGCCTTTTCCGTAAAAGGGACGGTTTTGTAGCGGCTCGCGGGTAATTTATCCATCAATACCGCCGTATCGTATTGATTTACCTTACAGCCGAGTGTCACAAAAGATACTGTTTTCATGTTTTAGTACGCATAAATACCGTTACTATTCTCTACAATAAAAGCATTATTATATCACCCTGTCTATCGAGCCGCCCCCTAGGACCTCTTCTCCCTGGTAGAAAACTATTGCCTGGCCGGGAGTAATGGCTCGCTGCCGGTCCGTGAACTCTACAACCGCGTCGGTATGGGAGCGCATTGTAACAGTTGCTTCACTTGCGGAGTGGCGGTATCTTATCTTAGCATTTACTTTAAGTGTCGCACTTATCTTATTGGTATTATATGAGTTATCCACCCATGATAGATTTTTGGCGATTAGCTTGTCCCGATATAATACGTTATCGTCCCCCACGACCACCCGGTTATCACCGGGCTCTATCCGTGTTACGTACATAGGCTTACCCGTGGCAATTCCAAGCCCCCTCCTCTGCCCCACAGTGTATGAGAATACACCTTTGTGGGTGCCGAGCACTTCTCCCTCGGTGTTTACTATCTCACCCTCGGATTCCTTAAACTCGGAGCGGGCTTTGAGATAGTCCCTGTAATTCCCTGTAGGAGCAAAGCAAACTCCCGTGCTGTCGGGCTTTTCTGCGGGTCTGAGTTTAAATTCCCTGGCAAGCTCGCGTACTTGTACTTTTGTGAGGTCTCCGAGCGGGAACATAAGCTTCGAGAGCTCATGCTGCCCCAGCGTATATAGGAAGTAGGTCTGGTCTTTTGATTCATCGTGTGCTTTCCTGAGCGTATAGATGCTGTTTTCTTCTTCTATTCTGGCGTAATGTCCCGTGGCCAGATAATCCGCCCCTAATTCCAACGCGCGTTTGAGCAAAAGATCGAATTTTACGAATTGATTGCAGGGTATGCACGGGATAGGCGTTTTGCCGGACTCGTATTGGCTCACGTAGTCCGTCAATACATATTCTTTGAATTCATCTGTAAAGTTTACGACATAGTGGGGTATGCCGATCTGCTCCGAAGTCCTTCTTGCGTCCACAACGTGGTCAAATGAGCAGCACCCGCCCTCAGCGTCCGTATAATCCAGGAGCTGCATCGTGATGCCGATCACTTCGTGGCCTTCTCTCTTTAGCATCGCCGCGACAGTGGTGCTGTCCACACCGCCCGACATGGCGACGACTATCTTTTTCTTAGTCATGGTTATCCTGAGAATATTACCTTAGGTTAAAATGCGAGACAAATGGGGACGGAGGCTGGGGGCCGCGAGTGAACATGGGGACAGACCGGAGGGCGAAGCCCGATCGGGGGGAATAAATTAAGGGGCTGTACCAGATAACTGAAATCAGTTATAGGTACAGTAATGCGAAAGAGCAGACTAAGTAAGGAGAAGCAGGAGCGATTGATGGAACA
>QIHJ01000365.1 GCA_003229065.1 Candidatus Dadabacteria bacterium | reverse complement strand
GGGTCTGAAAGAATTTCGTTTACAGGATTTTTCCCGTATATAATCATATTTTCGTTCTCATTTGCAGGAATTGTATTAGGATACTGAGATATTATTGACCTTGTGCGCTCTCTTTACCGAACTCGGTACGAGCTTCCTGAATTTTAAGAAGCACGTTGTCCTTAATCCACTTATCGTCCCACCATTCAATCGGTCTCACGGCAACACCGTTTACGTACACCCCGTAATGAAGGTGGTCTCCCGCGGCAAGCCCGGTCTCGCCTGTTTTACCGATAATATCGTTTTTCCTTAGCCGATCCCCCACATTCACATCAATCGTGCTCATGTGTCCGTAGAGCGTGGACACTCCCATACCGTGATCTATTATTACAGTATTTCCGTATATGCCGAGATCGCCCGCATATGCTACAGTACCGTTATTTGCGGCCTCGATCGGGTAGCGCTTGGTCACCGCCAGGTCATAGCCCAGATGATACTGGTTATCAATCGGTTCATCGTTATACATATAAGTTCTGTGATCTGCAAAATTGGCCTCGACTTTCGAATTTGAAAGCTGAGTAAACGGCCCTTCCCACATAAGCTCCTCTTTGGAGTCGCTCCCTACTTCTTTTATGGTAGTATCGTTTGTCTTCCTTAACTCGCTGTTAACTTTGAGAAATTTCTCTTTTTGAGTAAGATCTACGCTGCTTTCACCTAAGAGCGGGCCGATTACGTTCTGAATGAAATTGTCACTTATATTAATATCGCTTTCTCTATAATTTATGTTCCTGAGGTTATACGCAAGACCCGAGCGCTTTACGTTCCCCGCCTCGTCAATGGCTGTTACAAATAAATTCTTACCCGGCTCAATATCGTGGGGGTACGCGAAAAATGCAAAATACACATTCCCATCCGCAAGCCCTGCCCTGTAGCCCGGGAAATAATAGTCTTCAACAATTACCCCGCTCTCCGCTACATCGGGGGATGTTCTGTAAACAACGAGCCCCGAGCCCCCGTGGTTTATGTACTGCTCCGTACTTACCATCTCGATCTCAGGAGGCTTCATGTCCAGGGTGAGCTCTTTGGTCAATGTGGATTTATTGCCTGAGAATATTTTGATGCGGGAGTGGTCCTCAGCTGAGATAATAAGCTCGACCCGGCCCCCTTGAGACCCTATTTTCTTGGGATCAAGAGTGATTTCGATATTGTCCCCTTTCACTCCCGGAGGATAGTTCTTATTAAATAGGACAGATTCGCCGCTCTTGGTCTTGAGCACAACCGAGACGTTTTTGAGCCCTTTTCCCTGATCCCTTACCTCAATGTCAAAGGGCTCGACACCCAGATACTCTGAGTCCAAACCCACATCGATTTTGGGGGAAGACCATTCGATAGCAGGGTATATATAGAATAATCCGACAATAATCAATATAAATACAATAACATATATATTTTTTCTCATAAGTCCTACACCTAATCTCCGTATTGATGTTTTCTCTTGGCTAATCTAAAAATATCGCCGGATCTCCCTCTCGTACTCGGCAAAATATCGGGGTATCACGCTAAGATTAAAGGTGTTGAGAATAGATTCCTTTGACTCTCTTTCGAGGAGAAATATAAATGACACCTCAACCAGCCGCGGCGGTACGACTTTACCTTCAGTAAGGGACTCACAATACTCTCTGTCCAGTGTAACCCGGTGTGATGTGCTCGAACCACCCTCTACAACCTCCACCTGAAACGCCATTTCCGTAGTATCCGAACCTATCTCTTTAATTTTGATTTCAGCCATATCTTTACACCTCTTTTGAATCTTACCGGGAATTATTATAACCTACTCTAAATTAAGCAGAAACAACTTTTTACTTGAATACAGATGCATATTATCAAATTCGACCACAGAATACACAGTATACAGAGAGCTGCCGAGTTAATACTGAGCGCTTACGACCTTAGCTCTACCGAAAACGATCAAACCCGACGCACCGTTATGAGCCTGATTGAATCGGGCGACAATTTCCTCGGACATGAGAACATGTATATCTCAATGGAAAACGGCGCGATTACAGGACTTATAATATGCTACGCCGGAAAATCCGGGGGCACGCTCCGAGCACTCATCCGACTGCTCACGGAGCTCCGTTTGAAGGAGCTTATTAACTTGATAATCCTTAACGCAGAGCTTCTGCACACAGGATACACACCTGAATTAACCGAGGACGACTTTTATATCAGCATCGTGGTGGTTGATGAAAAACAAAGGGGAAAGGGCCTGGGTACAAAATTAATACATAAAGCAATTGAGATCGCTAAGGAAAAAGGATGCAGAAAGGCGGTCTTAGACGTCGATTCCGACAACGGAGCCGCCAGAGCGCTGTATGAAAAATTAGGATTTACAATGAGAGAAAAATCCCTGAAATCAATCAAAGGAGCCGTTCCCTCGGAGATATATACTATGGTATACACACTTGGGAATACTGACTCTGGAGAAAGGACACGAGGTTCTAGGCTTCACCAAGGTACTCGACCATGAGCGACTTTAAAAACAATTTCAGCTGGTCCATCTCCCGCGACTCCCTCTTTAGGGAATGT
>QIHJ01000293.1 GCA_003229065.1 Candidatus Dadabacteria bacterium | reverse complement strand
GTCTTTTATGAGCGAGGGGTATAAAATCAAGAAGCAGCGAGTGAATGTCTTTTATGAGCGAGGGGTATAAAATCAAGAAGCAGCGAGTGAACGTGGGGACAGACCGGAGCACGGAGTGCGATCGGGGGGCGGGAATTAATCAAGGGGACAGACCGGAGGGCGAAGCCCGATCGGGAGGAATAAATTAAAGTGAGCGAGGGGTATAAAACAAGAAAGACAGCGTCGTGCTAAAAGAAATCGGAACTATCTCGGCAGGCAGCACGGGTGATTTAAGAAATGAGCTTGAATCTCTCAGGCCGTAGTGAAGCACCACTACCTGAGTCTATATACATTCCATACTATATTGACTTTATATCCAAACTAGGCTTCTGCAGCCTGTCTTCTTCTAAGGAACCATACACCTGAAATTCCCATAAAAGCGGCAACTGCGATAAATCCCCACTCGGACATTGTCGGAATAGGTGTTGGACCTGGTGCCATCCTAATAGCTATTGTACATGCTCTCCACTCGGCGTCTGATCCGGCATCAACAGACGCTTCCCCTGTAGGTCCGTCGACAAGAAAGAGCTGGGTTGTCGCATCAATTGTTAAGAGATTTTGTGAAGAAATAGCGAAGGACGAGGACAAGCCCGATACCTCGTCATTAGAGCTCAAGTGGCCAGCGTCCTGGGGGAATTCGATTTCGGTGCTAGAAGTAAATATCCTTACCACCTGTGAGCCTGCCTCAATATTGACTGAAGGCGCTACCGCCATCTCGGAATTACCACTGTTACATGCAACTGCAATAATCGGGTTAGCCGGGTCTACATCATTGTATCTGAATGACCCCGCAGTAAAAACACCGGTATCGATATCCCAGTTGCAGGCGATGTCTTCTGACTCAGGACTTTCTATGAACCTTCCCCAGATTCCGAGGACGCATTGCCCAATTCCTCCACAATCGCCCGTATCAAGGGTTTCCCATATTCCGGGAGTAGGATCAGAATACACGGCGCCCACAGCAACAGGTGATATGCTGCAGAAAATAAGCTCATAATCTCCAACTTTGCCTGATCCGGTTGGAACAACTGCGGACGTTCCCACTTCGACGTCAGCATTTGAACCTGCATCGTTGACTAAAACCCTCGCCTGAGAGTTTATGTTTAAAGACAGTATGGATAATACTATGAGCGGTAATATGATTAAGCTTTTCATGATACCCTCCTTCAGGAAATTAGCGCTATTATATCACATTTAGCAGAAATTTGATAATCCAATACTACATTTGGTTATGTATTCGTAACTAGAAATAAAAAGGGGCGGCTTTGCATTGCACAGCCGCCCCGAAAGTTTGTTTATAAATTGGGTAATTCTAGTCTATACCTAAGCATTTGCAGCCTGTTTTCTTCTAAGGAACCATACACCTGAAATTCCCAGAAAAGCGGCAAACGCTATGAACCCCCACTCGCTCATTGTCGGGACATTCCTTATAGGGATTTCGGGAGCCATCCTGAGCGCTATCGTGCACGCTCTCCATTCTGCGTCTAACCCCGCGTCTATTGACGCCTCACCCGTCGGTCCGTCGACCAATACCAGCTCTGTCGTGCCCTGCATGTTTACGTTTACTGAGGTGACTGCGGCCAGGGACGTAAACGAGCCCATTGTGTCGTTATTAGAGTTAAAGTCGTCCGTTACTAAGGAATTGAAATTTCTATAGGTGAAAATCCTGGCAACCTGTGAGCCCGCTATCGTTTCAATAGAAGGCGCCACCGCCATAACGTTAGCGCCGAATTCTTGGCCGCTGTCACATTCAACGGCAATAATTGGGTCAATGGGGTCTACTTCGTTATATCTGAAGGAACCCGCGGCAAAAACAAATGACGGGAAGTCCCAGCTGCAAGTGATGTTTTCTGATGCTGGATTGTCAGTGAACCTCCCCCATATTCCATGTATGCAAACTCCGTTTCCTTCGTTGCAGGCCCCCGTATCGAGTTCCGTCCAAGTACCCGGTGTTGGGTCGCCAAACGTGTTGCCCTGATCGGCAGATACGGCGCAGGCTATGAGTTGATAATCCCCTTCCATGCCCGAACCCGTTGGAACAATCGCAGACGTAAACGCTTCATTCTGATCAACTTCAACGGACGAATCCGCATCGTCTACCAATACGTTCGCCTGTGTGTCTAAAGTTAAAATCAGTACGGTTAATAATAAAAACGGCAATATTATTGATCTTGTCATCATTATCCTCCAATGTTTTAGAAATATTAAAACTTATAATACCATATATAGCTTGAGAAATATAGTTTTTTTAATATATATTGTGGTTGGGACGAATCGATACGGTAATTCTCTATCTTGCACTATTTTCTTGTAACAATTAGTATCAATTCGCAACAATTTTACACCCCGGCATCGCTGTGAAACGCTCGCCTCCGTCCCCATTCGTGGTTACATTTAAGTTTTTAATCATGCATCTTGTATCATGAATCCTGCTTGCCGCGGCGCAGCTTTAGCGAAGCCGGGCATCATTCATCTGTAGTTATAGCCCCGGGCGGCTCGGGAAGCCCGAAAACGCCCCAGAGGATAATCTCCGATAGCGCC
>QIHJ01000377.1 GCA_003229065.1 Candidatus Dadabacteria bacterium | reverse complement strand
GGCGCTGTATAGGGGAGCCCTTTGCCTGGATGGAAGGGGTGATTATAATTGCGGCAATAATATCTGATTGGAAAATGCGGCTAGTACCGAACCAGAAGATCGTACCCGATGCGTTAATTACCATACGCCCTAAGAACGGCATGAAGATGATACTTGAAAAAAGGGTCTGACTACCTCCTGTTTTCATTCATATAATTAAAATATTCAAGCATGCTGTTAAGATCACTCTCTGTGAGATCAGGGTGGTCGGGCATTTGAGTGTAGCGGTATTTGGACGGGTTCTTTATAAACTCTTTAATCATCTCGGGCGAGCGATAAGTAACGATACTCATAGGGGCGTTAAGATCGGGGCCTATTTTACCGCCCTCCCTGTTCATAGAATGACACCTGACGCAGCGTCCTTTGAATATCTCATAACCTGAGTAGGCTCCCGAACTAACTTCGGCACCATCAGGGTATACAAGTGGATATGCGTCTTTAAACCTGATGAGGTTTATCCGGGTTAATTGCCACGGCCAGGGATATTCATTTTGAGTAGTCTGCTCCGCCCCGGTCCATACGATATAAAAGGGACCCGGGTTCTGTTGCCTGTTACCTACAGGCTCCCAGCTCTCAGAGTCGAGGTCTCTGAATACTATATAGCCGCCGGGCTCTCTTATTTTAGATAGGCTTGATACCGCTTCATAGCCATCGAGCGCCGTGAACGCAATATCCGTGTAATCCGGACTTTCCCATTTATCGCCGAATCCGAGCTCTATCACATCACTCAGTGAAAATCCCTCGTATCTTTTCTCTTTCCCGTACATGGGGTCGACAAACTCTATCTCGTGGACTTTGAGCTTTGATTTCATCCCGGAGAGGGACACGCTGTTTACCGGACGGCCCGAAACCTGAAACATCAGTGATGGGTCTTGCTCCTGAGCGCTTACTAGGGGTGCGAATGAGAGTATCAATAACAAAAGAGCGCTAAGATAGTATGTAGGTGATATATAACTTATCATTGTGGAATTTGACTTGCGGATTTATTCGCTCGTGTAATCGATAAGGTACTTGCTATCGTCTGTATACCCGGCAGCTCCAATGGGCTCCGCACTCTCAGAATTAGAAGAGGGTTCCTCGCTTCTGTCAGTCACACAGTTGTTTACCAGTAGCGCTAACATGATGACTGCTATGAGTACTAGGAGAATAGTTGCTGTTTTTTTAGGGTCACGGGATTTTTGCTTTTCGCCGCTTTCGCCTGAGTCGGTCACGTATTATCCTCTTTAATGTTGAGCTTGGGCATATTTATTATATCGGTATTTGGCGGGGAAAAAAGTTAATGAATGATATCCCCCAAGGCATGCGGCTTCGCGCAAGGCCACCGGGCTTCGTGCTCCACTACGCCGCGGCAGGCAACAAACTACAAATCCCCTTTTTTCTAAGGGGGAGAAAAAAAGACAAAAGCACAAAGATGGGATTCTCCGCCTGCACATTACATGCGCGCTCGGAATCTGCGCACTTCACTCCCGCCGCCTTAGAGCACAGGCTCGGGCAGCTCAAAGGGCTTCATATGCGCTTTATCAGTGACCTTCTTTGTGCCCGGCATGATCTCAAAGCCAAGTTGGAACTGGACCATCGTCTGCTTTAACTGCCTGAGCACCTCGGTGTTCCCCTCAAGCTTGATCGTGCCGTCCTCGACCATCTCGTCAATTGTGGACTGCCCGGTCACTATTTTCTCCAGGTCCGAGCGGTTGATGGTGATAGTCAGGTCCGGATCGTCCGCCTGATAACCCTCGATATTGGTGAGTGTTGCGTTACTCATTTCTATAACGAATTTCTCTCCGTTGTCAGGCTGTATCCAATTTATAATAAACTCCAAGTCCTCGGCCTTCCGGCTGTCCATTTTTATGGCGAAGAAGTCCAGCATAAGCTCGGTCGGTATAGCCCGTGCGACATCGGAGGTCATTGTTTCAGGCGTCGCACCCTCGGGGATGCCGTTTCTGAGCTCGTATGCCGCTGCGAGGAAGCTGTTCCTCAAACTAGTGCTCTCCTGTTGATACCCGGTCTGCTCAAAGCAGTCCGCCAATAAGTCCTTAGCACCCTGGTTTGCGGGTTCGGCGTACACCAGCTTGTTTACGATCTCAGTGCACAGGAGATAATCACCCGCGTCGTAGAGCTCTTGGCCTTTCGCCATGATTTTCTTCGATCCGCCCATCATCTCGGTGTATAACGGCGCTGAGTCCCCGGGTGACAGCGGAATCAAAGTCGTTGGGTTTCCGTCCCAATAACCGAGGTAGCGGTTGACCACCCCTCTGCTGTTGTGCTCGAACGAGCCGTGATAACCCCGCGCGTACCACTGCTGCTGGAGACTTTTCGGCGCTTCGTATACGTTATGAATCTCGTTTATGGTCACACCCTGGTTGGCAAGGTGAAGGACTTGATTGTTTTGGTGAGCATACATATCGCGCTGCCCCTTCATGACCTCCTGAACACGGTCGTTGCCCCAACGCGGCCAACTGTGGGAGGCGAACATCACCTCGGCTTCCTGGCCATACATATAGAGGGCGTCGTTTATGTACTTAGACCACCTGAGCGAGTCGCGCACAGGGGCGCCC
>QIHJ01000106.1 GCA_003229065.1 Candidatus Dadabacteria bacterium | reverse complement strand
GGACATACCATTGGAAGATTACGCTGACACCTTGACAGAGCTTTTAAAGAGCCAAAACAGGGTGTTGAGGGCCCAGACTGCGACAGTTATAGGACACATGGGCGAAAAGGCTTCGCCTCAGTTCCCCAAGATTATAGAGCTCCTTAGCGATAAAGATATTAAATTCCGCTACACAGCATCCTTTACATTTCAGCGGCTCGGAGAAAGCGCAAGAGAAGCCGCGCCTGAAATAGCCAAGCTCCTTCAGGACGATAACCCCGTAATACGCATGGCTGCGCTTAATGCGCTGGGAAGGATGTCGTCTGCGGCAGAGGCCACGATACCAGATATAGTATCCGAGCTTCAGAACCCCGACAGGGACGTGCGTGCAGAGGCACTAATGGCCTTAGGCAACATCGGCCCTGCCGCGTCCGAACAGATACCGGAGATAGCCGAGCTCCTTCAGGATGACGATAGGGTTGTAAGAAGAAATGCAGCCACGGCACTAGGGAAAATGAGAAAAGCCGCTTCCCCTGAAGCCCCAAAAATAGCCAAGTTACTAAACGACAAAGATAAAGACGTGCGCTCAAGCACCATTGTAGCCCTGGGCAGGATAGCTTCGCCTGAAACCGCCCCTCAAATAGTGAGTTATATCCAAAGCCTCGACCCTTCTCAAACCTTAAATTCGGAGAATATAGCCACAGCGGTTCAGGCGTTAGGCAATATAGGCAGCGGGGCAAGATCCGCCAGCGGCCCGGTTGCCGATCTTTTGACTGCGCGCGACGGGCTTGTACGTTCTACCGCTATAGTTGCGCTCATGAGAATGTCCCCACTTGAGAGGGAAACAGTCATTCAAATTCTTGCCGCTACCCACTCAAAGCCCGATGAGACCGCCGATCTGAGATTCCTGGCACGCTACTCTGCCGGCGGAGACACTGAGAGTGTAGAATTAATAGATTGGCTCGGCGTTGACGGCAAGAAATCAGAGGCGGATATTCCCGGAGAGCAAGCCCGCGAGCTTCTCAGCCTGTTCCTCCGGAACTGGGAGCTCACAGCGTCCCGGAACGAGATTCGAAACGACCTTGCGGCGAGCGTATCCAATGTGGTTACGAACGGGCAGTGGACTAAGAACGATCTGCCTCTATTAAAAGAAGCGGAAGAGACACTTTCATCCGGCGAGTTCACAGAACAGGCAAAAGAGGTAAATAGTAAAATAAGTGAAATACAGAGCTGAACCCGCTCGCTCCGATGAGACATCTTTCTTAATCCATTCTTAGAAATATCAGGTATGATTACCTTCCTTTAACTCATTTTACTATCGCTTCTAAGGGCTTAAGCCTTGGTTAAATACAGCTTGAAAACTGCTCTATTTTGAGTCTTGGAGAGAAATTAATGTTCGGCAAGAAGATTTTTTACGGTTGGTATATAGTTGCGGCGTCTCTCCTTATTATTATGCTCGACGGCCTCTTGCTGTATTCCTTCGGAGTATTCCTGCCGTACCTGAATGAAGAATTCGCCATGTCCCGCGCCGAAGGGTCCGCAATATTCTCATTCAGAGCCCTGGTCCTGGCTCCAGCTTTCATAATAGCAGGCCGTCTGATAGATAAGTTCGACCCCAGAGCCGTCATATTCGGAGGGGGAGTTATCGCCGCGCTCGGCATGATCGGCGCCGGTTTTGCTACAAACAGCTGGGAGCTCTATCTGACTTATGGGTTCTTCGTAGGCCTCGGGGACGCCGTGCTCTATATCACCTGTGTTGCCATAATTAGCAGATGGTTCGTAAAAAAGAGGGCGTTTGCCATCGGCATTATTACAACCGGAGTGCCTCTGAGCGGTCTCATAACCAACCCTCTTACCGCATGGCTCATTAACGACTTCGGCGTGAGGAACGCGTTATTTATTTTAGGCACCTTAATGATAGTAGTACTCCTTTCCTCTTTTGTAATGAGGAGCTCCCCGGAGGACTTGAATATGAAACCGTACGGGGAAGAAGACGACGATGAAAAAGAGACTGGCAATGTCACTCCACAGAAAACGAGCTTGATTCAAAACAATGACTGGACAGCAAAAGAGGCAATTTCAACATCAACTTTCTGGACGATGTACGGGATGTACTTACTCGCATTTATAACGTTTCTAATCATAGTAACGCAGTTCTATAACTTTGAGATTGATCTGGGCATCGCGGCAGTCGCAGCCGCGGGTCCCCCCGCGGCAATCGGGGTCGGGAGCATTATAGGCAGAACGGTTCTGACATCGCTCCTTGCGGAAGTGCTGGATTACAGGAAGGTCATACTAATATGTTTTCTTGCTCAGGGCAGCACCATTATACTGCTTCTCATATTCAAAGATATATGGGTGTTTTATCTGTTCGGACTCCTTTTCGGCTTCTTCTACAGCGCTGTTGTGCCTCTGTTCCCCACCATGCTCGGGAAATTTTTCGGATTAGCGGCACTTGGTACGATCTACGGCGTTTTCGCCACCTCTTATTCCGCCGCAGGCATTATCGGCCCCATTGTGGCCGGATACGTCTACGACTTGACCGGCACTTATTTCTACCCGTTCTTACTGGCCGTCATATGCTGTTATCTCGCGGCTTTAGGCGCTTTCTTTATAAAAGA